>NZ_JBFTJR010000001.1:0-160795 GCF_056395525.1 Caulobacter sp. 10L414 | reverse complement strand
ACGGCGCCCTGCGCGGCGGCGGGGCCCGCGATCGCGGCGCCGGCGGCGGCGGCCATCACCGCGCCGGTGGTGCGGAGCATCTCGCGACGACCGGGATCGGCCGCGCCGGGGGATGTCGGGTTACGCATGATCTGTCTCCTTTTCACTGCTTTGATCGAGGCGTGCGCAAGCCCTTCGGCCGAAGCGAGCCTCGGCCGTCGAGCGACGGTGCGGATGGAAGGGGTTTGGGTTTAGGCGGCGCCGGGCAACGGGGCCGCCGGGTTGACCAGGCCCGCCGCGCGAAGCTCGCGCCAGAAATCGGTCGGGATCGTTTCGTCCAGGGCCGAGCGGTCCTCGGCGAGGCGTTCGGAACGGCTGGCGCCGGGGATGACGGCCGCCACGGCCGGATTGGCCAGCGCGAACTGCAGACCGGCGGCCTTCATGCTGATCCCGTGACGGTCTGCGACAGCCTTGATCCGGGCCACCTTGTCGAGAATGGCCGGGGTCGCCGGCGCGTATTCGAAGTTGGGTCCGCCCACCAGGGCTCCGGAGCTGTAGGGACCGCCGACGACGATCCCCAGGCCGCGTTCGACCACCTTGCCGGTCACGCGCTGCAGGGCCCGATCATGGTCGAGCAGAGTGTAGCGGCCCGCCAGCAGGAAGGCGTCGGGGCGCGGCTCGTCCAGATCGAGTAGCAGTTCGATCGGCTCGACGCGGTTGACGCCCAGCCCCCAGGCCTTGATCACGCCTTCGTCGCGCATCCGGTCCAGTGCCTTGAAGGCCCCCTTGCGGGCGCTTTCGAACACGCCCAGCCACTCGTCGCCGTAGAAGTCCTGGGCCACGTCGTGGACGAAGGCGATGTCGATGTGATCGGTGTTGAGCCGCTTCAGGCTGTCCTCGATCGAGCGATAGGTGGCGTCCTCGGAATAGTCGTTCACGATCTTGTTCGGACGGCCGTACTTGAAGACCTCGCCCTTCTCGCCGAGATCGCGAGCGCTGACGTCTTCCACCTCGTCCAGGATCACCCGGCCGACCTTGGTGCTGATCACGTACTGGTCGCGCGGCTTGCCGGCCAGGGCCCGGCCCATGCGGATCTCCGCCAGGCCGGCGCCGTAGAACGGGGCGTTGTCGAAATAGCGGATGCCGTCGTTCCAGGCCGCTTCCACGGTGGCGAGGGCTTCGTCCTCGGGAATGTCGCGAAACATGTTGCCGAGCGGCGCGGCGCCGAAACCGAGCTTGCCGGGCAGGATATCCTTGAGCGTCATCGTCTCAACCTTCCATCTGGTGTCGTGTCGGGCGCGTCGCCCGGCTCGAGATCTGGAATAAAACGCCGGCCCACCGCCCAGTAGCCGGGTCCCGATCGCAGAACTCTGGAAGCAAATTCACAGGCTGCGAACGATGCTGCGCGCACAGCGACCGGGCTCATCGCGCCCCCTTCTCCGCCGAGCGGACCACGGCCTCCTCGATCAAGGACGCGACCACACCCGGCTGGGAGACATAGACCGCATGACTGGCGGCGACGTCGCGCACGGTGGCGCCGGCGCGCTTGGCCATCATGCGCTGGGCCGGCGGCGGAATGATGTGATCGTCCTTGGCGACCAGGTACCAACTGGGCTTCACCCGCCAGGCTGGCGCGGTCACCTTGCCCTCCAGGGCCTGCGCGCCCCAGGGCTGCTGGGAGTCGGCCATGAAGCGCGCGACTTCGGGCGTGACGTCGGCGGCGAAGGCGGCGGAAAACTTGGCGCGGTCCAGCAGCAGAAGGCCATCGACCGGCGGCAGGATCGGCAGGGCCGGCGCGCCGGGCGGCGCGTTGGCCACCAGCGAGGACACCGACTCCCCCTGGTCCGGCGCGAAGGCCGCGACATAGACGAGGGCCGAGACCTTGGGATCCGAACCCGCCTCGGTGATCACCACGCCGCCGTAGGAATGGCCGACAAGCACCACCCTGCCCTCGGCCGCCGCGATCGCTCGCCGGGTGGCCGCGACGTCGTCGGCCAGCGAGGTCGTCGGGTTCTGGACGATGACGACCTTGTAGCCGTCGCGGCGAAGGATCCGGTAGACGTCCGCCCAGCCCGAGCCATCGACGAAGGCGCCGTGCACCAGGACGATCGTGCCCGGCTTGTCGCCCGGATCGGCCAGCGCCGCCTGCCCCACAGCGCTGGCGGCGGCGAGAACGCCGACGAGAAGTAACCGATTGATCGGAAGCAAGCGCATCCGTGTTCTCCTAGAGGCTGGCGGCGTTGGACTTCAGTCGGCGTTGGCGATCCAGTTTCCGTGGAAGCCGGGCGGCACGATGTGCGGCAGGTGGATGCTGGCGACCGGGGCGTCCTCGAACCTGCGGGCGTCGAGGATCACGAGGTCGGTGGTTCGCGTGTCGGCGTCGATGACGAAGCCCATCAGCCAGCCCTCGTCCTCGCCCGCATCGGCATGCGCCGGCACGAAGATGAACTCGCAGGGATGCCGGCCGCGTCCGAAGTCGTGCGCCTGGCGCGTCCCCTCGACGAGATCGTGCTTGAAGAGGCCCGTCCCCAGGAACGGATCGGTCAGCGCCATGGTGTAGGCGTAGCGATAGGGCTGGCCCAGCCGGCGCTCGTCGGGGCGCGGAAACTCCTGCGGCGCGGGATCGATGACGACCCGTTCGACCGTTCCGGCCACGGGATCGAGTGTCCAGCGTTCGAAGGCGCACTGCTCGGAATCCGGCCCCGAGGTGCGCCGCCAGAACATCCTGTCGTGGACGATGACGTCCAGGACCACCGTCCCGTCCGGCGCGTCATAGGCGTTGATGGCATGGAAGACGAAGCAGGGATCGACAGGCAGCCAGGTGACGGCCGCGCCCTTGCCCTCGCGCGGCGGCAGCCCGACCCGCGCGCCGCGCCCCTCGTTCCAACGATACGGGAAGTGATGGCCGGTGATCGCGGCGGTCAGCGAGAAGGTGACGGGGAGGTCGAGGATGATCGCGAAGCGCCGGGTGAAGGCGAAATCGTGGATCATCGGCCCGTTCTTGACGGGGACCCGCACCTCGCGGCGCACCTTGCCCTCGGGGCCCAGCACCACGAAGCGCAGGGCCCGCCACTTGCTGGCGTCGTAGCAGACGCCCAGCATCTCGCCGGTCAGCGGATCGCGATGCGGATGGGCGGTGAACCCGCCCTTCAGCGTGTCATCGAAGTTGGTGTAGCGCACGGCCTGGAGCATCTCGTCCAGCTCGACGGGCGTGCTGCCGGCCTCCACCACGCCAAGGGTCTTGCCGGCGAAGCCGACGACATTGGTGTTCACCGTGTCGAAGAGGTGGCGAGGCCCCGGCGTGCGCGGTTCGTCCAGCGCCTTGGCGACGGCGTCCGAACGGATCCAGCGGTTTCGATACCAGGCCGCGCGACCGCCCTGCAGGCGAACGCCGTGAACCATGCCGTCGCCCGCGAACCAGTGATGCTTCTGCGGATTGGGGGCCATGGGGTTGGGCCCCATGCGCAGATACTGGCCGTCGAGCCCGGCGGGGATAGCCCCGGTGACGGGCAGGTCCTCGAGGGTCAACTCCTCGGTCATCGGCGTGTGCAGCCCGGTGAGATAGGGGTTGTCCGGCAAGGTCCTGGCCTTGCTGGCGGCTTCGCTGAAAAGCATCCCCGTCTCCCCGCGGTCCAGCGCCGAACGACCGGCGCCTTCGGTGGACAATGATGTCGCGGTCGGCCGGCTTGGAAAGCTCGAACGGGGGAGCCCGCGATCGCCCGATCGAGCGTCCGGCGATCCGGCGGGCGCTCGCTGGGGCGAGCGCTACGCTACCGTCGCGACCTTGGCCCGACGCGGACCCGCCCCCACACCCGGGCGTCGATGGAGTAGGCGCCGGGTCCCGCCAGGACCAGGGCGGCCAGCCCCCCGACCATCGCCGGGTCGTGCTGGAGAGCGCCGACGGCGAGCCCCGCCAGGGCGCCGACGAGCGCGCCGCAACGCGTCCCCGCGCCCAGCGCCAGCGAAACGCAGAAGATCGCCACAAGCCACTGGCCGGCCCCGCCGAGCTGCGGGACAGGGCCTAGGTTCAGGCCGGCGGCGACCATGGAGAGCCGCAGCACCACCAGGCCCGCACCGAGCGCTCCACCGGGATAGATCGGAACCGTCATCTTCATCGAGCGGTCTTGAACCCTCCGCGCGCGCCGGGAAACGCCGATCTAGCTATCGCGCGGTCCCCCGATCGGGGATGCCTTCCGCCCCCTTGCAGAACAGTGTTTGATAAACGGGGCGGCTGTGGGGGTGGCGATGGCGTCGGGACCAGTTGGGCTTTGGCGAGGATTGTTGGCAGCGCTGTTTTGCGCGGCCGCAGCCTTCGAGGTCGCCGCCCAGCCCTATGCGCTGTCCATGGGCCAGCTGAAGCACGAGGTGTGGACGCGGGACGACGGCGCGCCGTCGGTACCGCACGCCATGGCCGAGACCGCCAGCGGCCTCGTCTGGATCGCCAGTCGCGACGGGCTGTTCCGCTTTGACGGCCTCGCGTTCGAGCCCATGGACGCCCAGATCGACCGTGACAAGTACGGCCACCCTCGGAAACTCCAGATCGGTCGCGATGGAACGGTCTGGGCCTGGTACTCGAAAGGCTGGCTGGGCGTGTTCCGCCAGGGCCGCCTGCAGCTGATCGAGGCGCCGCCGCCCCGCGGCGAGGTCGTCACCTTCACCCTGAGCCCGGACGGCGCGATCTGGGCGGGCGTGGCGCAGATCGGCCAGCCGTTCCTTAGCTATCAGAACGGGCGCTGGGAGCGGATCTCGCCGAACCCGGATCGCCAGATGCTGCGCGACGCGCTGGTCTCGGCCGACGGCGCCTTCTGGCTGGGCTACAACAAGTCGGTGCTGCGGCGCGCGCCGAACGGCGTGAAGTTCGAGCGGGTGGACACGCCCCTGGGCACGGGCGGACTGCTCGCCGCCGATGCGGACGGAAGGGTCTGGCTGGTGCGCGCGGACGGCGGCGCCCGCCTGACGGGACCGGGAGGTCGCTGGCCGGCGCCGCCGTCCCGGCCCTTCCGCTGGACCAGCCAGGACCCCGGCTGGCTGGCGGCCGCGTTCGACAGGAATGGCGACCTCTGGGTCAAGGGCCGGGATTTCGGCCGGGTCGCAGAGCTCGTGCAGGCCGAGAAGAGCGCTGCCGCCGCCCCCGCCTACGAGACGGGCGAACGAACCCTGATGTCCTCGCCCCGCCCTTCCCTGCTGTACGTCGATCGACGAGGAACCCTGTGGTACGGCGGCCCGCGCAGCCTGGACCACTTCAGCACGCCCAGCATCGTGGTCGAACCGGAACTGACGGCCGCCGCCAAGTACGGCGACCTGCTGATGACGGCCTCTTCCGGCGCCGTCTATATCGGCCAGACCGACGCCATCTACCGGGTCGATCCGGGCCAGCGTCCGGTGCGTCTCTTTTCGATGACCGAGCCGAGGGCGATCTGCGAGGATCGCGACAAGTCGATCTGGATCGCGGCCGCCGACCGGATCGTGCGGCTTCACGGCGGCGGCCGGACCGAGTTTCCCGCGCCCCCGAGCGAGACCGGCTTCTACGACTGCGGGCCGGACTCCAGCGGACGGTTCTGGCTGCCGGCGTCGACCAGCGGAATGTACTGGCGGGACGGAAGAAGCTGGCGCCCGGTCCCGGCCAAGGACCTTTCGGCGACATCCGACCCAACCCTGATGGTCAGGGACGCGCAAGGCCGCCTGTGGGCCCTGACCGATCCCTCGACCCTGACCCGGCTGGACGGCGGGTTCGCCGAGGCGCGGTCGTTCGCTGCGACCCTCAAGGGGACCAGCGGCGTGCGATCCTTGCACGCCACCACCAAGGGGATCCTGATGTCAGGGCGCGACGGCGCCGCGCTGATGTCTACCGACGGTCCGGCTCGCCTGACGCTGAGCCAGGCCAAGCCGCTGCGCTACGCAACCGGCCTGGCCCAGACGCCCGAGGGCGATACCTGGCTGTTCGGCGCGGGCGGCCTTTCGAGGGTCAGGACCACCGACCTGGAAAAGGCCTTTACCGACCCCGCCTTCGTGATGTCTGCGCGCATCTTCAGCTACGAGGACGGCCTGCCCAACGGTCCCAACGCCCAGAACAGCGAGAGCATGGCCCGCGGCGGCGACGGTCGCCTGTGGCTGGCCACGATCGACGGGATCGCCTGGATCGATCCGGCCCGCCTGAGCTCCAACCCGGTCGCGCCCGGCGTCGCCATCACCTCGCTGACCAGCGGGCAGAATACGATCAAGGACCCCGCGAACGTGCGGCTGAAGGCCGGGTCGTCCGACATCACCATCGGGTTCGCGGCGATCAACCTGGCCATGCCCCGTCGGACCCAGGTGCTCTATCGACTGGAGGGCCACGATGCGGACTGGGTGGATCCCGGGTCGCGCCGACAGGCGTTCTATACGAACCTGGCGCCGGGGACCTATCGCTTCCAGGTCATCGCCGCCAACGAGGACGGGGTCTGGAACCGCACCGGCGCGAACCTGGAGGTCTCGATCGCGCCCACCTTCCTGCAGTCGATCTGGTTCAAGCTTCTGATCGCGGCCGTCCTGATGCTGCTGGCCTGGGCGCTCTACAGCCTGCGCGTCCGCCAGGTGGCCGCCGCGTTCGAGGCCCGCTTCCAGGTTCGCACCGCCGAGCGAGAGCGCATCGCGCGCGAACTGCACGACACCCTGCTGCAGGGCTTCCAGAGCCTGATGCTGCGGTTCCAGGCCGTGGCCAACCGGCTGTCGGGCGACGACCCGCTGCGCAAGGAGATCGACCAGGCCCTCGACCGCGCCGACGTCGTCCTGGCCGAAGGCCGGACCCGCGTCCGCGACCTGAGGAACGAGGCGGCGCGCGCGGATCTCGCAGAAGCCCTCGGCGAAATCGTCGGCGCGCTTGGCGACGGCGACGCCCCGCCCATCGACCTGGTGATCGAAGGCGACGCCAGGGCCACTGAGCCGATCGTCGGCGAGGAACTGTTGCGGATCGCGGAAGAGGCGATCCGCAACGCCATCGCCCACGCCAAGGCCTCGGCCATCTCCGTCCGCCTCACCTTCGGCCGCGGCCGCCTTTCGCTGTCGGTCGGCGACGACGGCGTCGGCTTGCCGGCGGCGGTGCGCGAGGCGGGCGAGCGCCAGGGCCACTACGGCCTCAAGGGCATGCGCGAACGGGCCGAGCGCATCGGCGGCCGACTGGCGATCTCCACCCGCCCGAACGGCGGCTCCGAGGTCGAGGTCCAGGTGCCGGCCGGCGCCGCCTATCTGGACGGCGGACACGCATGGTACTGGTGGCGCAGACTTGTCCTGCCCGGCGCGAAGCCACGATGACCAGCCGCCCCATCCGCGTTCTTACCGTGGACGACCACGCCGTCTTTCGAGAGGGCGTCGCGGCCCTGGTCGGACCGCAGGAAGACATGATGATCGTGGGCGAATGCGAGAACGGCCGGCAGGCCGTCGACGCCTTCCGGCAACTGCGTCCGGACGTGATCCTGATGGACCTGCAGATGCCGGTCATGAACGGGCTGGACGCCATCGTCGCCATCCGCGAGACGGCGTCCGACGCGCGCATCGTGGTGCTGACAACCTATCAGGGCGACGCCCAGGCCGTCCGGGCCCTGAAGGCCGGCGCCAGCGGCTACCTCCTGAAGTCCTCGCTCCGCCACGAGTTGCTCGACACCATCCGGCTGGTGCACGCCGGTCGTCGCTTCGTCCTGCCCGAGGTCGCCCAGGAGATCGCCGTGCACGCCGCCGAGGAGCCGCTCAGCGCCCGCGAGATCGAGGTGCTGGAATGCATGGCCGCCGGCGGTGCGAACAAGACGATCGCCTACCGGCTCTCCCTGTCCGAGGAGACCGTGAAGGCCCACATCCGCAGCATCTTTTCCAAGCTCGACGTCAACGACAGGACCCAGGCCGTCACCACGGCGCTGCGCCGCGGCATCATCGCGCTCTAGACCATCAGCGAGGCGACCAGAGTGTCTGGTCGCCTCGCCAACGCAATCAGAACCTCCAGCTGACCTGGGCGCGGGCGCCGTGGTCGCTCAGGCGATCGCCGTAGGCGCCGGAATAGGTCACGCCGATCACGGCGCTGCGGCCAAGGTCGGCCTCCAGACCCAGATTGACGGCCAGGGTGTCCTTGTCGATCGGAGCGCCGACGATCCCGAACCCGGGCGCGCCAGTGAACCCCAGGTCGATGGTCGGCGCGCGATCGCCGAAGGCGTGGCGCAGCGCGGCCGAGCCGGCCAGACGCAGGCCCAGGTCTCCAGCCTTCAGGTCGCTCTTCAGGCGCACGCCGACCGAACCATAGGTCAGGTGCTCGTCGCCGCCGCCATGCAGCGCGGCGCTGCCGCCCTGCTCGGCGACATCGGCGCCGGTCAAGCCGACATAGGCAAGGCCCAGGAACGGCTGCACGGTCGTGCCGGCCACCTCGCGCTTCAGGGCGACTTCGCCGAACGCCTGATAGGTGCGAGCCGAGTAGTCGCTCGACAGCGTCTCGCCGAACGTTCCGAACCCGACGCGGCGCGAGGCCTCGACCTCATGCCAGGCATAGGCGCCGCCGAGCTGGAACGACACCCCGCCGCGCTCGGCCACGACATAGCCGCCAAGGTGATAGGTCTCGACGTCGTGCCTGGCGCGCGCGGTCTTCAGGTCGCCGGCGCTGTAGCCCACGGCGACGCCGGCGCGGATGTCCCGGCCCAGCGAACCGTCGTAGCCGGTCACCAGTCCCTGGACGTCGCGGTCGTAGCTCTGGGCGTTGCCGTCGCCTTTCATGGAGCCCCAGCCGCCGAAGGTCTCTCCCCAGGCCGACGATCCCTCGACGCCGGCCAAGTCGCCCCGCGCCAGGATCGCGTCGCGCACGAAGCGGCTGTCCTGGATCAGCGAGCCGCGCAGGCTGGCGTAGTCCGAGCCGGCCAACTGGTCGAAGGCGTCGCGCGCCTGCTCGGCCGAAAGGTTGACCACGGCGTCGAAGACCGGGTTGTCCCACCCCAGCTGCTGGGCCCCAGCCCCCGCCGCGACCTGGTTCGGGGTCACGCCGATGTCCGTGAAGCTGATATCGTTGCGCCGCAGCCGCAGATAGACGTTGAAGCCGTCATAGCTGAGCGACGGGTCGAGGAAGGCCAGGTTCGAGGTCACGCCGTCGAACTTGCTTCCGGCCGCCAGGCCTCCGTTGGCGTGCAGGATCAGGTAGTTGGTCTGCGGCCGATAGTCTCCCGCGCCCGCCAGCACCTTGACGGTCCCGCCCTGGATCGTGGCCAGGCCGGAGGCCAGGATCATGTCCGACTGCCCCGCCGCGTTCGCCTCGACCTCGAAGACCGAGCCCGGCTTGAAGGTGACGCCCCCGGCGACATTGAGTACGCCGATCGAGTTGCCCGGCGCGATCGTGCCCGACACGACGGTGGTTCCCACCGTGCCGACACCCTGCAGGCGGCCGCCCGACCAGACGTCCAGCGCGCCGCCGAGCACGCCGTTCACCGCCAGCACGCCCCGCTCGACGGTCGTCGCGCCGGTGAAGGCGCCGGAGACCCCGGTCAGTTCGGTCTTGCCCGCGCCGACCTGGCGCAGAGAGCCCGAGCCGCTGATGGAGCCGGCGTAGGTCAGGCTGTCCGAACGGTCGAACAGCAGCGCGCCGTTGGCGACCACATCGCCGCCGATGGCGCCCCTCGTCCCGCCCCCACCGAGGTTCAGTTGCGCGCCCGAGGTGATGGTCGTGATGCCGGAATTGGTGTTGTTGGAGGTGAAGGTGACGCCGCCGTTCAGGATGCGCACCGCGCCCGCACCAGAGATCAGGCCGTTGAAGGTGATGGCGTCAGACCGGTTGAAGGCCAGCACGCCGTTGTTGATGACGTCGCCGACGATCGAACCCGCCACGCCGCCGTCGCCGACCTGCAGCGTGCCGGCCTGGATGGTGGTGCCGCCGTAAGAGTTGTCCCCCGTCAGGATCAGCGTCCCAGCTTCGGTCTTGATGATCCGGCCCATGCCGGTGATCGACGCACCGATCTTGGCGACGTCGGCCAGGACGCGGATCTCGCTGCCCGCCGCGGCGGTGAGCAGACGCCCCGTCCCCGTCAGCTCATAGCCCTCGTCGACGAACTGCAGGCCCTTGAACCTCAAGCTATCCTCGACCGTGATCTGGCCGCCGGCGAATGCGCCGGCGTCCTTGAAGACGGCGTAGTTGCTGGCCCAGTCATCCGGGGTGTTGCCGCCCTGGTTCAGCCATTGCTTGTTGTCGGCGTTCCAGATCCCATCGCCGCCCTGCCAGTGCTGCAGGGTGTTGTCGCCGGGAATGAGCGTGCTGGTGATGATGAGGTCGACCCGGCCGCCCCCCGCTTGCAGCGTGTAGTCCACGTTGCTCAGCGACGGCGTGGAGCCGATCGTCGCCGTATTGGAGATCAGGGCGCCGCGATAGGTGATGAGGCGATAGTAGCCGACGTCGGCGGTGCCGAAGCCCGGCTGCGTGGTTCCCACGAGATTGACCACGCCATTCAGCGTCAGGTCGCCGTTGACCGTCAGGTAGTCGCTGACGCCGGGAGACGTCAACGAGAAGCCCGGGGCGCCCAGTTCGATGTCGAGGTTGGAGCCCGCGGCCAGGGTCAGGTCGCCTCCGATCGAGATCGAGCCGATGGAGGCGCCCGGCGCCAGATAGCCTCCGCTCAGTACGGTGACGTCACCCAGCGCGCCCGCGCCGTTCAGCGTCGCACCAGAGCCGACGGTGATCGTCGAACCGGGCATGTACCCGTTGAGCGTCAGGGTTCCCGCATCGACGAAAATCGCGCCGGTAAAGCCCGAGTTGTTGCCGGTCAGCGCCAACTGGCCCGAACCGACCTGACGAACAACACCCGAGCCGGTGATAACGCCGGAGAAAGTGAAGTTGTCGGAGCGATCGAACGCCAGGGCGCCGTTGACGACGACGTCGCCGATCGAACCGCTCGCGCCGCCGGCGCCCAGGTTCAGTTGCGCGCCCGCGGCGATGGTCGTGCCGCCGGTATAGATGTTGTCGGCGGTGAAGGTCACGCCGCCGTCCAGGATGCGCACCGCGCCCGAGCCGGCGATCCGGCCGTCGAAGGTGGTGGCGTCCGACCGGTTGAAGACCAGCACACCGTTGTTGGCGACATTGCCGACGATCGAGCCCGAAGTCCCGCCGTCGCCGATCTGCAGCGTGCCCGCATCGATCGTGGTCCCGCCGGCATAGGTATTGGCGCCGGTCAGGACCAGCGTGCCGGCCTGGGTCTTGGTGATCGCGCCGGCGCCGGTGATCCCCACGCCGATCTTGGCGAGGTCGGCTAGAACGCGGATCTCGCTCGTGCCCGGGACGGTGACCAACTGGCCGGTTCCCCCCAGCTCATAGCCCTCGTCGACGAACTGCAGGCCGATGAAGCTCTGCGCGCCGTCCACCGTCACCGCGCCGCCCGTGAAGACGCCGGCGTCCTTGAAGATCGCGTACTTGCCCGCCCAGGCGTACGGGGTGTTGCCGCCGTCGTTCAGCCACTGCGTGCTGGTCGCGCTCCACACGCCGTCGCCGCCCTGCCAGTGCTGCAGGGTGTCGTCGCCGGGAACAAGGGCGGTGCTAATATAGAGGTCGACCCGGCCGCCGCCCGCCTGCAGCGCGTAGTTCACGTTGCTAAGCAAGGGCTTGGTTCCGATCGTGGCCGTGTTGGCGGTCAGGGCGCCGCCATAGGTGATCAGGCGATAATAGCCGATGCCGGCGACRCCGTCGGCTGGGTCGGCGCTCTGCGAGAGGTTGACCACGCCGTTCAGCGCCAGGTCGCCGCTGACGACCAGGCGGTCGCTGACGCCGGGCGAGGCCGACGAGGCGCCCGGCGCGCCCAGCTCGAAGTCAAGGTTTGAGCTCGACGCGAGGGTCAGGTCCCCCACGATCGTCAGCGTACCAACCGAGTTGCCGGCCGCCAGATGGCCTCCGCTCTGGATGATAGTGTCACCTACCGTTCCCGAACCGCCCAAGGTGGCGCCGGAGGCGACGGTCACGGTCGATCCCGCCAGGGAGCCGTTGACCGACAGGGTTCCCGCATTGACGGCCGTCGCGCCAGTGAAGGCCGACGAGTCTTCGGTTAGGATCAGCTTGCCCGCGCCGGCCTTGCGGAACGCGCCAGCGCCCGAAAGCTCGAACCCATAGGTTCCGTTGCTGCTCTGGTCGAAGGTGAGGAACGCGCCGGCTGCGATCGCAATGGCGCCACGGATCGTATCCGTCCCGGCGATCACGCCGCCGCCCGAGATCGTCCAGTCCGATGCGATCTCGCCGCTCACGGTCAGCGTTCCCGCGCCAGCCTTGGTCACCGTGCCGCCGCTGGAGATCTGGCCGGCATAGGCACCGTCGAACGCCTGGTCGAAGATGACGCCCCGGCTGCCGGCGCCGCTGCCGAAGACCACGCTGCCGGCCAGGCTGTTGCTGTCGCCCTTCAGCACGCCTTCCAGCACCGACCAGGTCTGGTTGCCCGTGCCGGTCAGGGTCCAGGTGCTGGCGCCCAGCTTCTCGAAGGTGTCGAAGCCCATCAGGCCGTAGCCGTCGACGGACCCGTCCGATCCGATATGCGAGGCGTTGAAGATGTCGTCGTCCGCGCCGCCCAGGGCCAGCACGTTGTTGGTGCCGCCGCCGGTCACCGCCACGACGTCACGGATCCACGAGCCCGCGTGCAGCTCCAGGCGGTTGTCGCTGCCGAACAGCTCGATCGCGTAGGCGCGCTGGGAGCGGTTGTTCACGCCGCCGATGATCGTGCCCGAATTGATGATGGTGGTGGAGCCGGTGCTGGCGCCGACCACGCCCCGGCCGCCGGCGCCCGGCTGGATCGCGTTGGAGGGCCGACCGCCCGCCCCGCCCTGGATCGTTCCGGCGTTGACCAGCAGTCCCGGCTGGCCGCCCGTGAAGACGATGCCCGCACCGCCCGCGCCGGAATAGTTGCTGCCGAAACCGCCGTTGCCACGCCCGCCGACGCCGCCGGCGATGACGCCGGTCGCGCTGTTCTCGATGCTGCCGCCCCAGGCGATCACGCCGTTTCCGGCCGCGCCGCCGTTCGAATAGCCGTAGCCGCCCTCGCCGCCCGTGATCGCGCCGGCGTTCGTGATGGTTCCCAGGTTGCTGAGCACGCCGGCGGCGCCGGCCCCGGCCCAGCTGGCGAAGGTGCCCCCTGCCCCGCCCGTGATCGTGCCGCTGACGACGTTCAACGAACCGCCGCTGTAGAGGAACAGGCCGGCGCCGCCGTTGCCGAACGAGCTGCCCGCGCCGCCCGTGATGGCGCTGGCCGAACCGCCCGCGCCGCCGCCCACGGTCACCGAGCCGCCGTTCAGCAACACCAGTCCGGCGCCGCCGCCACCGCCGCCACCGCCACCGCCGACGCCGCCGCTGCCCGCGCCGCCGTCGCCCCCCGTGACGTCATAGCCCGCGGTCGACAGCTGAACGTTCGTCCCCGTCAGAACGAGCCCGCCGCCGCCGCCGCCGCCCGCCGCGCTCGCACCACCGTTCGCGCCGTCCGTCGCGATGAGGTCGACGGTCAACGAAGCGGTTCCGGTCGTGGCGAGTTGCGAGCCCAGGCCGCCAGCGCCACCAGCGCCGCCGCCGGCCGCGCCGCCGCCGCCGGCCGAAAGGTCGTTCAGCGCCCCAGGCTGCCCTCCGGCCGCACCCGCCCCGGCTTCCGCCGAGCCGGTCGGTGCAGTCGCCGCCGCCCCGCCGTAGCTTCCAGCGCCGGAGGCCCCGCCGCCGCCGCCCGCGATACCGCCCTGAGGCGTGTGGGGAGTATAGCCGGCGCCGTCGCCCCCGCCCTTGGTGATCTGCCGGGCCTGCGCCATCGGGGCGCCGAGGCCGACCGCCAGCGCGAGCACCGTGAGCGAGACCGAGTTGCGGATGACCCGCGCCTTGTTGAACGACTGCCGCACTTTGACACCTGCCAGGCCCGTCTTGGCGAGCCTCTCCTGAACCGCAGGGACGTTGGAACGCATCACGCGACGCGCTCGGCTGGGCCTGGCCCGATCCCCCTGAAACGCACGCGCAAGCAGCGGCCGACGGCGGCGCCTTACGCGCGCCGCGTCGATGATCCGCATGACGCGTGTCGACCGTCCCTGCCAGCGGGACGGGTGAGCGCCTATGCAATCCCAGCATGAACAGCGGCGCTTGGAGCGGCAGGATCAGTGCGCGTTCCGGCGCAAGGTGTCGGAAGGACGCTCGCCGAAACGCAGGCGATAGGCCTGGGCGAAACGGCCCAGCTCCCAGAAGCCGTGGTCCATGGCGATGTTGGTCACCAGCGTGGTGGCGGGATCGCAAGCCTGCAGCCGCGCATGGACAAGGTCCAGCCGGCGATTGCGGGCGTAGCGCACCGCGCTTTCCCCCACGAATTCCTGGCAGGCCAGGTTCAGCGTCCGCTCGGCAACACCCACGACCCTGCAGATGTCGCCCAGCGACAGCATCTCCTCCGGCCGCTCCTCCAGCGCGCTTTCGAAGCGGGCGACGATCTGGCGATGACGCCCGAGGGCGGCCCTGTCCGGCTTGACCAGCCCCTGTGAGAGGCAGGCCATCAGCCTGTCTACGACCGCGCCAGCCAGGGCCTTGGAGGGTTGCGGCTCGGCGAGGATATGCGGCCGGCTCCGGATCACGCCGGAAATGTCGCCCATCAGCGCGATGAGCTCATTCATCGCCGCCGCCGGCGCGACGAACATGCGGTCATCGTCCAGCGGCGCGCCATGCCCGGCGCCCATCAGATCGGGCGCGTGCGCCGTAAGTCGCTCGAACGGCATGGTCACGATGCCGAAGGCCCAGGGCATGCCGGGCGGCGAGCTCGTGACGGTCCGTTCGTTGGGCCGGAAGTGAAAGATGTGCCGGCCGAAGAGCTTGCGCCCCGAGACCCGCCGCATGATCCCCGGCTCGGTGGCGAACATGAAGGTGTGGACGCCGGGGATGGCCGCGGCCTGGGCGATCCCCTGAGCGAACCGGCCCATGCCCAGATTCAGTCCGCCGAAGCTCGCCCGCGCCAGCATGCCGTCGAACCGCAGGCTGCCCCGTTCGAGCGGAAGAGGCTTCGCGCCCGAATTGATGTCGCCGATCGCCAGCGCCATCGTCTCGGGGTCGGTGAACGTGGCGAAGGCGCTCGAGACGGAATATCGGGACGGGTCGGGCGTCATCTTGGTGCGCTGGGTCGCAAACTGTGTCGACTTGGCGACAATCAGCAACCGGTATGCCAAGACGCATCAAAGAACAACCAGAGCTCGCACCACAGGCGCCTCATGCCACGACATCGGTCCGCCCGGCGCCGCCTAGCGCCGCGTGAAGGACTCCCTGGCCGTCACTTGCTTGTCCCCGAGGTCAGCCGCAGTTCGTACTCCGGAACGATCCGTACGCCCCTCACCTCGCCCACCTGGCCGCCGGCCGGGATCGGCGCCTTCACCTCGGGCTGGATATAGAGCGGATTGTCGGCGCGCAGCGGCAGCACCGTCAGCGTCCAGTCGCGGCCCAGCCTGTCGCCGAAGCGGCTCAGCCCCACCTCCCACTTGGGGCCGTAGTAGAACTGGTCGTCCAGCATTTCGACGCCGTCGAACAGGCGCGCCACGTCGCCGGCATAGTCAATCTCCAGCCAGGCCTCGCTCAGGCCGTCGAGCGCGCCCTTCGGCAGGCTCAGCGTCCAGGCGCCCGAGCGCCCGTACTGCTCGGCATAGGGTTGGAGCACGGCCTTGGCCCGACCACCGATCTCCGGAGCCGGCATCCCCTGGGGCTCGCGCAGCGGCTTGATCCCGGCGGTCAGGGTCTTGGCGGACGCCTGGGCCTCGAACACCTGGAAGGCTCCCTGCCCCTTCACGCGGCGCAGCGGCAGGCTGGCGACCGGCGCGGCGTCCAGCGCGGGCAGCACCGAGAGATGGAAGCCCGCGTCGGCCTTGGACCGCACCGACCATCCTTCGCCATCGGCGAAGATCGGATCCTCGCTGAGCACCAGCCGCTCCTTGCCGCCGAACGGCAGCAGATAGGCCTGCCTGGCCTGCTCGGCGCTGATCAGCACGATCCGGACCCGCTTGCCGCCAGGGACGCGTACGGCCAGCTCGCGCACGCCCTCGGGCGTCAGGGTCGGGGTCACCACGCGGCCGCCGGCGGCCTTCAGGCGCTTGCCGTTCAGCGTGACCTCGACATCGGCCGAGAAGGCAATCTCCACCGGCACGCCCCTGGTGGCCGAAAAGACGTAGACCGGCCCGTCGGCGTCTTCGAGCCGGGTCAGCGGCTGGGCGCTGGCCCAGGCCAGGTTGGCGCCGTCGAGATCCAGATTGATCGGCCAGACGAAATAGGCGCCGGCGGGGATGTCGACAGCACGGCTCGGGAAGGCCACCAGCCCGCCGGGCAGCTTGACCTCGAAGCGGGTCCTGGCCTGGACCGGGGTTTCGAACTGCCGCACGTGGTTGTTGAAGAACAGGAAGCCCCGGTCGCCCTGGCTGCGCACCGACCAGCGCGGGGTGGAGACGTCGTCGCGGCCGCTCAGCCGCTCGGCTGGCCGCTGCACCTCCATCGGCGCGAGCCTGGCCCCGAACGCCTTCATGAACAGGTGATAGGGCCGGACCGCGTCAGCGACGGGGTGGACCTGCCCATACTGGCCCAGCGGCGCCTGGAAGTCGTAGTTGATGATCGGCATGCCGTTGTAGCCGCCCTGGCGGTCGTCCTCCTCCAGGGTGGTGCGGCCCTGCGGATTCCGGCCGCCATGGAACATGTAGTAGCCGTAGAGATTGGCCCCCGAGCCCAGCTGCACCGGCAGCATGGCGGCCACGTCGTCGGGCGACAGATAGGGCCTGCGGCGATACATGATCGGCACGCCGCCGCCGAACTCCGCCCCCAGGAACGGGGTGTTGTCCATGTCGGTCTCGATCGTGCCGGGATTGCGCGACGTCGTCTGCGCGCCGAGATCCCCGCCGACGCGGCTGGCGAAGCGGAAGGCGTAGACCTCCTTGGGCGGCAGGCGGCCCTGCCTGGCGCTCCACGGTTCGTCGGCATAGCCGCCGAAGACGGGAATGACCTCGCCTTTGGGATAGACCGCGTTGTCCCAGCCCGTCACCGTGTAGAGCGGCACGTCGAAGCCGATCTTGCGCGCCAGGGTCTTGAGCGTCGCGATATGCCCCACGCCGGCGCCAGGACCGCCGACGTTGTACTCGTTCTCCAGCTGGACGCCGACGACGGGACCGCCGTCCTTCCAGAGCTGGCCCTCGACCTGCCCGTAGATCTCGCGCCAGTAGCGCTCGACATAGGTCAGATAGACCGGATCATCGCGCCGGGTGGGCATGGCGTTGACCACCCAATCGGGCGTGCCGCCCCAGCGCACCTCGCCATGGGCCCAGGGGCCGATGCGGATCACCACCATCAGGCCATTGGCCTTGGCCAGCGCGACGAACCGCTTGAGGTCGCGATCGCCCGCCCAGTTGAACTGGCCGGCGCGCTCCTCGTGGTGGTTCCAGATGATGTAGGTGGCCACGATGTCGACGCCCTGGGCCTTCATCTTGGCCAGCTCGGCGTTCCAGTTCTCGGGCGGATAGCGGGTGTAGTGGAACTCGCCCATGACCGGGATCCAGGGCTGGCCATTGCGCGTCAGGTAGCGGTTGTTGACGCCCAGCGTCTGGCCGTCGGGCGCTGTAGAGGCGCCCATGCGCAGGTGCTCGGAGCGCACCGCGGCGGGCGGACGGGTCGCGTCCACCGTCAGGTCGGCCGCCTGGGCCGCGATCGCCGTTGCGAACGCCGAGGCCGTGGCCAGGGCGAGGGTCCGGATGCGAAGGGTCATGGGACGGTTCCTGACGGTGTCTGTTTCGGCGCGCGGGCGGATCAGCGATCGCGGCGACGCGACAGGGCGGCCTCGATCTCCTCGAGGGTTCGCCCCTTGGTCTCGGGCACGCGCAAGGCGATGAAGATGAAGCCCGCCAGGCAGACGACGCCGTAGGACCAGAAGGTCCCCGCCGCGCCCAGACGCTGGTTGAGGATCGGAAAGGTGAAGGTGACCACGAAGCAGGCGATCCACAGCGCCGAGACCGCGATCGACATCGCCGCCCCTCGAACGCGGTTGGGGAAGATCTCCGACAGCAGCACCCAGGTCACCGGCGCCAGGGACATGGCGTAGGCGGCGATGACGCCCAGGGTCAGCAGCAGGACGACGGGTCCCTGGATCCCCAAGAAGAACGCCGACCCGAGCAGGCCGTGCATCACCGCGATCGCCGCCGCGCCCCACAGCATGAGCGTGCGCCGTCCCAGCCGGTCGACGGTGGCGGTCGCCACCAGCGTGAAGGCCAGGTTGATCGCGCCGGTGATGACGATGTTGAACATCACGCCGTTGAGGTCGTAGCCCGCGCCGCGATAGATCTCCTCGGCATAGTTGAAGATGACGTTGGTGCCGCTCCACTGCTGCAGGACGGCCAGGCCGACGCCGGTCAGCAGCACGCCCAGCACGGCCGGCGCGAGCAGTTCGTTGGCCGCGCCCGTGTCGGCGCGCTCGCGCTCCAGGCCGGCCTCGATCTCGGCCAGGGCCTCGCACGCATAGGCCTCGCCGCCGATCTTGCGCAGCACAGCCTGGGCGCGATCGCGACGGCCGGCCTTCAGCAGCCAGCGCGGGCTTTCCGGCACCAGGAAGGCGCAGAAGAAGAAGATCACCGACGGAACGGCGACGGCGGTGAACATCCAGCGCCATCCGTACTGGCCCTGCCAGGTGTCGCGGATCGCCTCGTGCCCCATGGCGCCGCCGACATCGCCGGCGATCAGCATGTTGACAACCTGGGCTGCCAGGATCCCAACCACCAGGGTCAGCTGGTTGAGGGTGACGAGCCGACCGCGCCAGGCGGCTGGACTGATCTCGGCGATGTAGGTCGGCGAGATGTTGGAAGCCACGCCGATGGCGACCCCGCCGACGATCCGCCAGAACACGAAGGTCGAGAACCCCTGCGCCCAACCGGTCAGGATCGACGATACGCCGAACAGGACCGCGGCGATGATCAGCAGCTTCTTGCGGCCGATCCGGTCGCTGACCAGGCCGCTGAACACCGAGCCCAGCAGGCAGCCCAGCAGCGAGCAGCTGTTGGCCCAGCCGACCTGGGCCTCGCTGGTCAGGTGGAAATAGGGTTCGTAGAACGGCTTGGAGCCCCCGACCACGACCCAGTCGTAGCCGAACAGCAGCCCGCCCAAGGCCGCCACGCTCGAGATCGTCCAGATGTAGGCGAGGTTCAGCTGGCCCGAAGCGGCCTGCTCGGTTCGGCCGCTCGACATCGTGTGCATCTGGACATCGCCCCCTTGCTTGGGCGTGTACCCGTCAGGGTCGCAAGGAGCGACGGGCCCGCCTTTCGCGGCCAATAAGTCCGTGCGGCGGCCTCGTCGTCAACATATTTGTATTACTTATCTTGCCTGACAGTGCTCTGCGGAGACCGCTTTCCGATCCCAACACCAACCCGAGCTGGGCTATGAACGAGACAGGAACGCGAAACCCAACCGGCAGAGCCCAACTCAACGCCCCATCGCACCAGCTTATTTGTAATATATATCGTTGACAGCGATGGGCTAAGTGCTAGCCATTCCGGCAACAACAAGGGGGATCCGGGACAGTCTCGCGCCATCCCCGTGAGGACGTTCATGGTCGACGACCCCGCACGCGCCAAGGCCGAGACGACGCCGGGCGCTTCCATCAGATCCATCGAAACCTTCCCCGCGCCGCCGCGCTGGCTGTTCGTGCGCGTCGAGACCGAGGACGGCCTGATCGGCTGGGGCGAGGCCTCGCTCGAGGGGCACACCGAGGCCGTCGAGGGCGCCTTCGCCTCGCTGCGCGACCGCTTCATCGGCGTCGATCCGGACCGCATCGAGGACATCTGGCAAACCGCCTATCGCCTCGGCTTCTATCGTGGCGGCCCCGTGCTGATGTCGGCGCTGTCGGGTCTGGACCAGGCCCTGTGGGACCTCAAGGGCAAGGCCCTGAAGGTCCCGGTGCACCAACTGCTGGGCGGGCGCGTGCGCGATCGCATCCCGGTCTACGCCTGGATCGGCGGCGATCGCCCCGGCGAGGTCGTCGAGGCCGCGCGGGTGCGCAAGGCGCAGGGCTTCAAGGCCGTGAAGATGAACGGCGTCGAGGACCTGGGCTGGCTGGACAGCCCCAGCGCCCTGACCGCATCGGTCGACCGCCTCGCCGCCGTGCGCGCCGAGGGCCTGGACGCCGGCGTCGACTTCCACGGCCGGGTGCACAAGCCGATGGCCCGGCAACTGGTGAAGGCCCTGGAGCCGCTGGGTCCGCTGTTCGTCGAGGAGCCGCTGCTCAGCGAGCATCCCGAGGCCATCGCCCAGCTCAGCCTGCAGACCGCCGTGCCCATCGCGCTCGGCGAGCGGCTCTACAGCCGTTGGGACATCAAGCCGTTCCTGGCTTCGGCCTCGATCGACATCCTGCAGCCCGATCTCAGCCACGCGGGCGGGATTTCCGAAGTACGCCGGATCGCGGCGATGGCCGAAGCCTATGACGTGGCCATCGCCCCGCACTGCCCGCTGGGCCCCATCGCCCTGGCCGCCTGCATGCAGCTGGCGTTGACGACGCCCAATTTCGTGATCCAGGAAATGTCTCTGGGCATCCACTACAACACCGACGGCCACGACCTGCTGACCTACATGCTCAACCCCGAAGTCTTCTCGGTGAAGGACGGGACGGTCGAGGCGCTCACCGGCCCAGGCCTTGGCGTCGAGATCGACGAAGAAAAGGTCCGCCGGCTCAGCCGCGATGCGCCGGCCTGGCGCAACCCGGCCTGGCGCGGCCCCCATGGCGACCTGCGGGAATGGTGACCATGCGCTTCACCGGCAAGACCATCCTCATCACGGGCGCCGGCGGCGGCATCGGCCAGGCCTGCGCTCAACGCCTCCACGACGAAGGCGCCGACCTCGTCCTGATCGACCGTGACGCCGAAGCGCTGGCCGCCACCCAGGCGACCTTGGCCTCCCCCAAGCGGGTGATGGTTCGCGTGCAGGACGTCAGCGTGGAAGCCGAGGCGGCGGCCGCGTTCGAGGCGGCCATCCAGCGCTTCGGCCGCGTCGACGGCGTGGCCAGCGTCGCCGGCGCGATGATCTACAAGGGCCTGGACGCGCTTACCGGCCAGGACTGGGAGCGGATCATGGCGGTGAACTTCTACGCCGCGGCCTACTTCACGCGACAGGCCTTCAACCGCATGGAGGCCGGCGGCAGCCTCGTCTACGTCTCGAGCATCCACGCCCGCCAGACCTCGCCTCTCGTCGGCCCCTACGCCGCGGCCAAGGCGGCCCTGACCTCGCTGGCCCGAACGGCGGCCATCGAGGGAAGCCCGCGCGGCATCCGCGCCAACTGCGTGCTGCCCGGCGCGGTGGACACGCCGATGCTGCGCGAGAGCCCCAACATCAAGGCGGGCCTTGAGGTTCTCGATCCGCAGGATGTCGGGCGACCACAGGACATCGCCGCCGTCGTCGCCTTCGCGCTCAGCGACGAGGCACGCTTCGTCACGGGCGCGGAACTGGTCGCCGACGGAGGCCGGTTGGCCAAACTCTAGACGATGAGCCCGTGCGCCGCCCCGCCCTCGCCTTCAGCGGCGATCCCGGCGGCGCTCCTCGTCACGGCTGCGCTGCATCAGGTCGAGCGCGCCGCCGATGAGATCGCGCATGCGGGTCTCGGCCTCGCGCACGTGGCCGGCCAGGATGGCGTCGGCGACCCGCTTGTGATCCTCGGCGCTGGCGAAACGCACGCCCTTGAGGTCGTTGGTCTTGCGGATGCTGAAGCGCAGCGCCGTATCGATCATCTCGCAGTGCTGCCGATAGAAGCGGTTGCCGCTGGCGCGCAGGACCGAGACGTGGAAGGCGATGTCCGACAGCAGCGGGTCGTCTTCGCCGCGATCGGCGGCGAACATGCGCCTGACCGCGTGATCGATGGCGGCCCGCTGGTCGCCGTCGGCGCGCCTGGCCGCCAGCGCCGCCGCGCCGGGCTCGATGCTCAGGCGGATCTCGGTGAACTCGATCAGCAGGTCGAGCGAGAACTCGCGCTGCAGCATCCAGCGCATGACGTCAGGATCGAGCAGGTTCCAGCTGTCCTCGTTCTCGATGACGATGCCGCGCCGGCGCCGCGACGACAGCAGGCCCTTGGAGACCAGCATCTTGACGGCTTCGCGGGTAACCGTGCGCGCCGCGCCGTACTTCTCGGACAGTTCCTGCTCGGTCGGGAACGGCACGCCCTCGTAGCGACCCGTCACGATCGCCGCACCAAGATCCTGAACGATGGTGTCGGTGACGCTCTTGTGGGGGGTCGCTGCCCGCATGGTCCGAATCTCTGCGCTACCGGCTGGCAGCCTGCCTCTTTCTAGCCGCCCGCGGGCCAGCTTTCAGCACTCTTGGGCCAAGTCGAACACCCTCCGGGACATGCCCCCTGAGGGAAGACCCAAGACTGCGATCTAGCGCCCACCTATGGGCCTGCGAGCAGGTTCCGAGCCAACATGATTGGTCATACCAGTAAACTTCGAGCACCGCCGAAACACGGCTACTCCGCGCCACTCGATTGCCTGTTCGCCCGCCGAGGACGCGACTCTCACGCTCTGAACATGTCGAAAATTACAGCGCTATCCCACTGATTTTTCTTATCACTTGAGGCTTTTGGTAACAATAATATTTGTCCTACGAATGACTTGCCCGCTCATTTCGAGCGTGCAATAATTTGGTCATACCCCTCAGGGGTGAGACGGTTTCTCACGGCTCTCGCCGCGCGAAACACTCGGGATGCACCATCGCGATCAACGCCGATGGAGACCGGCGAACACCGAGCCAGCTCGGCGTTCACGACATAAGAATTGGGAGAGGGAACAATGGAGCGCGTAAGCGCGCGCGGCCAAGCGGCCGCTGATGGGCATGGCAATTTCGACCCGTCGCGACGCCGGCATCTGCTCGCGGCCGGCTCGCTGCTGTGCCTGGCGCCGCTGAGCCGCGCCCTGGCCCAGCCCGCCTCGCCCCACGTGATCAGGCTGCGCGGCGACGCCGGCGGCGCACGGTTCGACGGCATCGGCGTGGTCACCGGAGGCGGCGCCACCGCCGTGCTGCTCAAGGACTATCCCGAGCCCCAGCGCAGCCAGATCCTCGACCTGCTCTACAAGCCCAAGTTCGGCGCCTCGGTCAGCGCCCTGCTGGCCGAGATCCCGGGCGACGGCAACTCGACCCAGGGGTCGATGCCCAGCCACATGCACACGCGCGAGGACCTCAGCTACGAGCGCGGCTACATCTGGTGGGTCCTGCAGGAGGCCAAGAAGCGCAATCCGGCCCTGTCGCTGGACGCCACGGCCTGGAGCGCGCCGGGCTGGATCGGCGGCGGCAAGTTCTGGTCGCAGGACGCCGTCGACTACTACGTCAAATGGCTGGAGGGCCTGCGCGGCGCCTACGGGCTGGAGCTGGACGCCATCGGCTGCCGCAACGAGAAAGGCCAGGACTACGCCTTCGTCAAAGCCCTGCGTCGCACGCTGGACGCCAAGGGCTTCTCCAAGGTGAAGGTCCACGCCTTCGACAACTGGCCCAAGGACAAGCTCGACTTCGTCAAGGACATGACGACCGACGCCGAACTGCGCGACGCCATCGACATCATCAGCGCCCACGTCTTCTACGCCAACGCCTACGCCAGCGCCGAGCAGCAGGCGATGGCCAAGGCCATGGGCAAGCCGATCTGGAACACCGAAGACCACGTCTACCTGAAGGGTTTCGACTGCGCGATCGGCATCGTCCGGGCCTTCAACCACAACTGGATCCTGAGCGGCGCGACCAAGGTCGTGAATTGGTACGACATCGCCGGCCTCTATCCGCTCGAGCCTTATTCCGAAGACCCGGCGACCGTGCTGGCCCACGAGCCGTGGAGCGGCCACTACAAGGTTCGCGAAGCTCTATGGGGCTACGCCCACTACGGTCAGTTCACCGAGATCGGCTGGACCTATCTCGACGGAGCCAGYGGCATGCTGCCTGGGGGCGGCTCCTACACGACCCTGAAGTCTCCGGGCGCGGACTACAGCCTCGTCGTCGAGACCCAGGGCGCAACGCGGACCCAGACCGTCAGGATCGAGATCGGCGAAGGCCTGTCGCCCAAGCCGCTCTGCGTCTGGCGCAGCACCGCCGCCGAACAGTTCTCCCGCCAGGCCGACCTGACGCCCGTCGACGGCGTGGTGAGCCTGATCGCGGAACCGGATGCGATCTATTCTCTGTCGACCACCCGCGGGCAGCAGAAGGGAAGCTTCGAGGCGATCCCCAAGCCCGCGCCCTTCCCCTTCCCCTACCGCGAAACCTTCGAGACCTACGCTGCGCCCGCCGCCCACGGCTGGCTGCCGCGCTACACTGCCGACATCGCCGGCGCCTTCGAGCTGACCGAACGCCCCGACGGCAAGGGACGCTGCCTGCGCCAGGCGGTCCCGATCCCGACCATCTCCTGGGCGCCGGACTGGCGGCCCTACACCATCCTCGGCGACGCGGCCTGGAGCGACTACGAGGTCTCGACCACTGTCTGGCTGAACCCGGGCGACACCGCAGCGGTCATGGGCCGGATCAACCACGTCGGCACCGGCTACGGCTTCATCCCGAAGGGATACTTCCTGGAACTGGCGCACGACGGCCGCTGCCGACTGGTCGCCATTCGCGGCAAGAAGGATCCCAAGGCCCTGGTCGGCGACGCTGAGCAGCAGGCCCAGATCAAGGCCGGCAAGTTCGACGGCTAAGGCGGCGAACTGGTCCTGGGCGACACCATGCTGGCCGGCGTCGCGGCCGGCCAGTGGATCAGGCTCTCCCTGCGGTTCGAAGGCAGCCGCATCACCGGCCTGGTCAACGATCAGGTGGTGCTGACAGCCGAAAACAGGCTCTACGCCAAAGGGATGATCGGACTGCTGGCGGGGGCCGAGCGTACGCGCCTCAGTACGCCCTGGTTCGGCGAACTGACCGCCGGCCCCATCGGCGGACCAACGCCCAGGCCGGCCCGCGCACTGCCCCGCCAGACCCCGATCTATGCCGCCCGCAAGGCTGCAAGACGTTCTCGCTCCGGCTGATGCGTCGCGGGGGCGAAGGCAGAATGCGCAACACCATGGGACTTAGCCTGACCTACAGCCTGGTCGAACAGATCGGCCAGGCGATCGTCGCGGGCGCCTACGACAACGCCGACTTTCCCACCGAGCGGGAGCTGGGCGTGAAGCACGGCGCCGGCCGGACGGCGACGCGCGAGGCGGTGAAGATGCTGGTCGCAAAGGGCCTGCTCGCCGGCCGCCCCAGGCAAGGCACGGCGATCGAGCCCCAGGCGAAGTGGAACGTGCTGGACCCGGACGTCCTGCGCTGGATGCTGGAGCGCAAGTCGACGCTTCGGCACCTGTCGCAGTTCACCGAGATGCGCCTCGGCATCGAGCCGGCCGCCGCCGCCCTGGCCGCCAGCCACGCCAACAGTGCGGGCCAGCGCGAGATCCGCGCGGCGATGGCGCGGCTCAAGGCCGCCGACGCCGGCTTCGACGATCCGCTCGGCGCGGAGATCGCCCTGCACGGCGCGATCCTGATCGCTACCCGCAACCCCTTCTACGTCGGCCTTCAGGACCTGGTGAGCACCGCCCTGCGCATCTCGATCAGGTTCGCCAGCGGACGCCAGGAGCGCGCCATCGCCCTGACCCGCCATGAAGCGCTGGTCGTGGCGATCCTGGGACGGCAGGCCGATGAAGCATCCCTGCTGATGCGCGCCATGATCGTCGACCTCTTGGCGCTGATCCGGTGCGCGGCGGCCGAACATCACCTGTCCATCGGCGCCCCCGCATCCCGCCAACGCTCATGACCCCGCCGGCCGTCCGCGAAAGCGGCAGGCCGCTGGCGGCGCTGAAGACCGCCGAGATCGGCCTGGAACATGGCCGGATCACCGTGAAGGTGGGTTCCGGCGACTATGATTTCCGCGTCAAACCCAAGGCCTGAAACATGCTGCGCAAACTCCTGATCGCCTCCGCGGCAAGCCTTCTCGCCGTCTCCCCGGCCCTCGCCCAGGACGGCCTGAAACCGACCGGTCGCTGGACCGCGCCGCGCATGGGCGCCGCGGCCACCCCGCCCATGGGCTGGAACGCCTGGAACGCCTTCCGCACCGAGGTGGACGAGGCCAAGGTCATGGGCTCGGCCCAGGCCCTGCGCGATACGGGCCTGGCGAGGCTCGGCTACAGGTACGTCAATCTCGACGACGGCTGGTGGCTCCAGCGCCGAACCTCCGACGGCCGGCTGCAGATCCGCACGGCGCTGTTTCCGAGCGCCACGCCCAAGGACGGCGGCGAGGCCTCGTTCAAACCGTTCGTCGACCGCCTGCACGCCATGGGTTTCAAGGCCGGCATCTATACCGACGTCGGCCGCAACGGCTGCTCGCAGGCCTGGGACCTGAAATCGCCGAACCTGCCGGTGGGAACCGTGCAGGAACGCGAGGTCGGCCTTGAAGGCCATGTCGACCAGGACATAGGCCTGTTCTTCGGCGAATGGGGATTCGACTACGTCAAGGTCGACGCCTGCGGCCTGGCCGACTACGCCCCGGGCTCCGCCGTGGTCGCCAAGAACGGCTATCGCCCGAGCGACCCGCTGATCGTGCGCAAGGATCCGGCGGCGGACCGCTCGCAGGCCGTGCGCGACCTCTATGTCGAGGTCGGCCAGTCGATCGCCAGGCACAGCCCCGACGGCGACTACGTCTTTTCGATCTGCACCTGGGGCCGAGGCGACGTGCGCGCCTGGGGCGGCCAGGTCGGCAACCTCTGGCGCACCAGCCCGGACATCGGGTCCAGGTGGAGCTCGATGCTGCGCTCGTTCGACAGCGTCGCCACCCGCACGCTCTACGCCCGCCCCGGCGCCTGGAACGATCCGGACATGCTGTTCATCGGGGCCGGCGATTTCGACCAGACCCACCTGACCGAGGCCAGAAGCCACTTCACGCTGTGGGCCATGGTCAATGCGCCGCTGCTGATCGGCTATGACCTGCGCGACGCGCCCAGGTCCTTGCTCGACATCTGGGGCAACGCCGACCTCATCGCCGTCAACCAGGACCCGCTGGGCAACCAGGCGGCCCTGGCGGCCCACGAGGGCGACGTGCAGATCCTGGTCAAAACCCTGAGCGGCGGCCGCACGGCGGTGGCCCTGTTCAATCGCGGCGACAAGCCGGCCGGCGCCACCCTGACCAGCCAGCACCTGCGGCTGGCCGCCGACGTCCCGATCGCCCTGCGCGATCTCTGGAGCAAGGCGGATCTGCCGCCCTTCAAGGGCGAGCAGCGCTTCGCGCTTGGCCCGCACGAGACCCTGGTGTTCGAGACCCGCGCCACGGCCTTGGCCGACTCGGTGCTGCTGTCAGAAATGCCCGCGCGTATCCACGTCGCGCAGGAGCCGACCTGGGCGCCGCCCGCCGACGGCTTCGACGGTCCGGCCAACGCCGCGGGACGCCCGGGCGGCGCCCAGATCGACGCCTCGCCCTATCGCACGCCGCTGACGGTCGCCGGGCGCTCCATTCCGCACGGTATCGGCCTTCTCGCCAACTCCCGCCTGGAGGTGCGCGCCGAAGCCGAGTTCAAGCGCTTCTCGGCCAGGGTCGGCGTCGACGACGCCTCGCCAGCGGCGCTCGGCGAGGTGCGGTTCCTGGTCTATGGCGACGGCCGGCTGCTCGCCCGCAGCAAGCCCCTGCGTCGAGGCCAGCCCCCGGTCGACCTCACCGCGCGGGTGCAAGGCGTCCAGACGCTGGAACTGGTGGCCGTCGCGCACGGCGACAGCCCTCCTCCCGCCGTCGCCTGGGGCGCCGCCAAGCTGGCTCGCCAGGAGACGAAGGACGAGCCGTGAGTGATGGGCCGGCCGAAATGACGTGAAGGCGGGGTCGAAGCGCGCCAGTTTCCGGCTCTGCGATCACTCTGTCATCCAGACATTGAGACGAACCGATTTCGTCCGAACCGATCTCGTTATCCCTGGTCGCTGGACCGGACCGCCTTGATGTCCACCTTGGCGGCCCAGGCCAGTACGTCCTCGCGCTTCAGGGCGGCGGCCATCAGGTCGGGGAACTGATCAGGTGTGCAGGCGAAAACCGGCACGCCCAACGCCGCCACTCGGCCGGACAGTTGCGGATCGTAGGCCGGACGGCCCTCGTCGCTGAGCGCCAGCAGGGTGATGACGTTGACGCCGGAGGCGACCAGCCGCGCCAGTCGGGCGACCAGCGCCTCGCTGTCGCCGCCCTCGTACAGGTCAGTGATCAGGATCAAGTGCGACTTTGCCGGACGCTCGATCCGGCTTTCGCAGTATCCGACCGCCTGGTTGATGTCGGTGCCGCCGCCCAACTGGACGCCGAACAGCACCTCCACCGGATCGGCCAGATCCTCGGTCAAATCCAGGATGGCGGTGTCGAAGCAGACCAGCTTGGTCTTCACCGTCGGCAGCGAGGCCATGACGGCGGCGAAGATCGAGGCGTAGACCACCGACGGCGCCATCGAGCCGGACTGGTCAACGCAGAGCACGACCTCGTCCAGATCCACCAGCCGGCGCTGACGCCGCATGAAGCCGATCAGTCGTTCCGGCACCACGGAGCGATGCTCGGGTTGATAGTGCCGCAGATTGGCCTGGATGGTGCGCGGCCAGTCGATGTCGGAGAAGCGCGGACGCCCGGTACGGCGGCCACGATCGACCGCTCCACGCACGGCCTCGGCGGTCTTCTGCTCCAGGCGCTCCATCAGCGCGGCGACGACTCTGGCGATGACCTCGCGGGCGATGGCCTTGGTCTTGGCCGGCATTACGTTGCGCAGGCTCACCAGGGTGGCGACGAGATTGACGTCCGCCTCGACCGCACCGAGCAGTTCGGGCTCGAGCAGCATCTGCTGCAGGCCCAGCCGGTCCATGGCGTCCCTCTGCACCACCTGGACCACGGGTGTCGGGAAGAATTGGCGGATGTCGCCCAGCCAGCGGGCGACGCTCGGCGCCGACCGACCCAGGCCGCCTCGCCCCTTGCCGCCGCCGCCGGGCCCCTCCCCCTCTCCATAGAGCATGGTCAGGGCGCTGGAGAGCCGCTGATCGTCTCCGGCCGGCAAGGCCTCGTCCTCGCCGCCGACGGCCAGCCGCCAGCGGCGTTCGCGTTCCTCGTTCATTGAGCCGGCCTCGCGGTCAGGATGTCGGTCAGGCGCTGGAAATGCGCGGGCCAGATCGCATCGGCGTCGGCGGCACGCGCCCAGCCCTGCAGGCCCGCCCCGCCCCGCCCGAAGACAGCGTCCAGCAAGCGCCGCCGCTGCATACGGTCCAGATTGCCCAGCGCGCGGCGGAACAGCGGCAGGAAGGCGGTGAAATCCTCTCCCTCCAGCCCCTGCATCCAGCCGTCGACCGCCGCCCGCAGGCCCTGGTCGTAGATCAGCCGCTCGCCGGCACCGTCGAAGAAACCTTCGAAGAACCCGGCGGCGTCCGCCACGGCCCGACCAGGCGACAGCATGCGGCCAAGCAGGTCCGCGGCCGCCTCGGGCATGATCGTCCCGGCCTCGTAGAGCAACCGCGCGGCGACGCCGGCCAGCAGCGGCGCGGCCTGCTCGTCCTCGACCACCGTCGACAGCGCCCCGCGCCAGTCGGTCAGGTCGGCCTCGGCCAGCACCGCCGCGACGTCGGCCACCAGCAGCGCCGAGCGCAGAAGCTTGGCCGCTTCGGCGTCCAGCCCTCTGACCGCGTACGGCAGGGCCAGAGCGCCTTGCGACAGGATCCGGACGAACAGGGTCTCCAATTGCACCGCGTCGGTGCGTCGGGCTTGGCCGTAGCGGACAATGTCTCCCAGCGGGGCAAGGGAAGACAGCAGCTCGCCGCAGTCGCTGGTCAGGGCCACGCGATGCTCGATCCGCTCGACCCCGGCATGTGCGGCGTCGGGCAGTTGGGCCGTCAGCGCCGACAGGGTCAGGCCGCAAAGCGCCGGCAGGTCCGCCGCCTCGGCGAAATGCGCGGTCAGGCGGCCGGCGGCGGCGCGGGCCAGGGTCGGGCCGTAGACCAGGTTCTCAACCAGGCGGACGGCGAACTCGGGCTCCCAGCGCAGCTGCCAGCGCTCGCGGAATGTGCCCCGACTGCGGCCGGCGTCGACCTGCCGCCCCCAGGGGACGTCCAGGATCGACAGCCGATGCAGCAGGGTCGAACGATCCAGCCCGCCCTCGCTGCGCAGGTCGATGGCCAGTTCACGCTCCAGCGCCTCGGGCTTGAGACGGGTGCGGCGCTGCTCGCGCTGAAGATCTTCGATCAGCGGGGCCAGAGGCACGTCAGGCGAGATCTCGCCGACGGCGTCGCCCAGCAGCAGCTTGGCGGCTATGGTCTCCCAGACCAGCCGCTCGCCATGACAGAGGCAGGCGATCGCCGCCTCGCGCAGTTCCTCGAAGCCGGGATGCGGGCGGTCGCGCATCGCCGCCAGGGCGACCGCCAGGCGCTGGGCCTCGATCAGCGAGGCGGTCGAGGCGATGTGGCCGGCTTCGCGCAGCGCCTGGACGATGCGGCCCAGCCAACGGACGGTCACCTCCTCGCGCGGCGTCTCCCACAGATGGCCGCACCAGCCGGGCGCGGTGACCCCGGCGGCGTAGCCGCTCTGGAACGCCAGGCGCGGCGAGGTCCAGGGCGCCCAGGTGGCGCTTGCCTTCTGCTTTGGCGCGCCCTTCAGCAGGTCTCGATCCCGCGACAGCGGAACCTTGGCCTTCAGCGCCGGCTCGTGCCAGGCGCCGCAGACGACGGCCACCACCCCTTCCTGCTCCTTGGCGGCCTTGGCGATCTCCAGCCGCATGTGCGCCTCGCGCAGGGCCTCACGCCCCTCGGCGGGCGGCGCGGCGTCGCGCAAGGCCGCCATGGCGTCGGCGACGGCGGCGAAGACGGCGTCGGACGCCGGGCTCTCCTCAATGACGTCCCGCCACCAGCTTTCACCGTCCTGGTAGCCGCCGGCTTCGGCCAGAAGTCCGATCGGGTCCCGTTCCAGCCGCACGGCGATCTCGCCCACGGGCGCTTCAGCTGCATCGCTCGGTTCAGCCTCCGGTTCAGAAGCCGGCTCATCGCGGGACGCTAACCCCCAAGCGGCGGGGACGTCGATGAACCGCACGGCCGCGCCATTGCGCACCGCCCAGCAGGCGGCCTGATATTCCGGCGAATAGACGGCGAACGGCCAGAACGCGGCCCGCGCCGGATCGTCCGAGGCATAGACCAGCAGCGCCACCGGAGGGACCATGGCCGGGTCGGCCAGCATCGGCAGCAGGTCCGACGCGTCCGACGGCCCCTCGATCAGAACCGTTGTCGGGCGCAGTGCTTCCAGGGCGTCGAGAAGCCGGCGCGCCGATCCCGGTCCATGGTGCCGGATCGCGAAATAATGGACGTCCGCCGCCACGCGATCAGACCAGGTCGACCAGCGCGCGATAGTAGCCCGCATAGTCCGGGCGCTTCTTCAGGACCGCTTCGAGGTACTCTTCGAGCACGATCTTGTCCTGCACCGGATCCTTCACGATGGCGCCGAGCAGGCTGGGCGCCATCCCCTCTGCATTGAGCTTGCCGCCGTCGAAATAGGCCGCCTGGCTGAGGCCGCCGACGGTGACGGCGATCGCCTCGGCGGTCGACAACGAGCCTGAAGGCGTCTTCAGCGTCACCTTGCCGTCGATGGTGGATCCGCCGCGCAACTCGCGGAAGATCGAGACGACGCGGGCGACTTCCTCGGCCACATTCTTGGGCGCGGGCAGATCGAGGCTCAGGGCCATCTCGCCGACGCGACGCGTGACGATGGCGATCTCCTCCTCCATGTCGTCCGGCAGCGGCAGCACCACCACGTTGAAGCGGCGCTTGAGCGCCGAGGACAGCTCGTTCACGCCCTTGTCGCGGTTGTTCGCCGTCGCGATCACATTGAAGCCGCGCCGCGCATAGACGGCGTCGTTCAGCTCCGGGATCGGCATCATCTTCTCGGACAGCACGGTGATCAGCGTGTCCTGCACGTCCGACCCCATCCGGGTCAGCTCTTCCAGGCGACACAGCTTGCCCGCCTCCATCGCGCGATAGAGCGGCGTCGGCACCAGGGCCTCGCGGGACGGGCCGTTCGCCAGCAGTTGGGCGTAGTTCCAGCCATAGCGGATCTGGTTCTCGTCAGTGCCGGCGGTGCACTGGATCACCAGGCTGGAGTCGCCGCAGATCCCCGCCGCCAGATGCTCCGACACCCAGGACTTGGCTGTGCCCGGCACGCCAAGCAGAAGCAGCGCCCGGTCGGTGGCCAGCGTCGCCACGGCTGTCTCGATCAGCCGGCGGTCGCCGACGTATTTGGCGCTGATCGGCGTGCCGTCCGCCGCCTTGCCGCCCATCAGGTAGGTGACCACGGCCTTGGGCGACAGCGCCCAGCCGCGCGGGGTCGGCGCGTCGTCCTTGCGCTTCAGGGCCTCGAGCTCGGCGGCGTAGGTCGTCTCCGCGGGCAGTCGCAGAATATCGGTCAAGTCTGACGCTCCGGTTCGAGGGCGATGTTGAGATGCAGCGGATCAAGTCGCGGATCGGCGGCTGAAAGCCCGGCGGCGACGCAAGCGTCGATCACCGCCTGGGCGGCGATCCGGTCCAGCAGCAGGCCAAGATTGGCCAGGCCCACGGACAGAGGCTGCGCTGCGATGCGGTTATCTTCCGACAGGCTGGCCGCGACGAGCGCGAGCAGTTCCTTGTAGCCGGGCGACGACGCCAGAGCCCCGCGGCCCGTTTCGCCCAGCAGATCACCGGCTATCGCGAGACTGCTCCGGAAGCTCGAGACGCCCTCCCGCGCCAGGACGATCGGCAAGGCGGCGCGCCGCTCTTCTGGCGAGGCCCGCCGGGCCAGCAAGGCGACCATTTCGACCGGCGTGTCGGCTTCCTGCAGCGCCAGGTCGAACAAGGCGCGCCAGGCGGCCGGCGAAGCGGTCTCCTCGACCATGGTCATGAAGCTGTTCAATACCCACGGCTCGCCGACGGGCATGCTTTCCAACAGGGCCGTCTCATCCACGGCCAGAGCCCTGGCCAGGTCGGCCAGGGTGACCTGGCCGAGCAGGTTGATCCTGCGGCTCTCCTGCGCCTGGGTCTTCAGAGGCTTCAACTTGAGCTGATTGCGGCGCTTGATCAGGCCGACGCGGCCCAGTTCCACCATCGCGGCCAGCTCCTGGGCGGACGCGACGTCGCCTTCCCCCAGCCCCAGCCGCGCCAGCAGTCGGCGGACCAGGGCCTGGACCCGCTCGGAGCGATCGCCCGCGAAGCCGCCCAGCACCGACGCGTCGTCGGACGACAGTCTGTCTTCCAGGATCTCCAGCAGCTTCAGGCGGCGCTCGGCCGCCTCGCCGCCGGCCTTGGCGGCGATCAGCGCCCGCGCGGCCGCCGGATCGGCCCGGCGCAAGGCGACCAGGGCGACCCGCCGCTCGGCCCAGGGCCAGTCGCCCCAGTTTTCGGCCGTAAGGGCGCTCGAGGCAGCCTGCCTGGCTTCCGAAGCCGCCCAGGCCACCCATGGCGCATAGACGGCCGGCGTCCAGTCGTCGGTCGCGCGCGGCAACCAGTCGGCCGGGTGCATGACATAGCCGCGAGCGGCCAGAAAGCGGACCAGGGGCGCGGCGCCGCCCTCCTCCGTCCGGCGCGTCGCGAGAATGCGGCGGATGCGGGCGCGGGTCACCTCCGGCGGCGTCGGCGACGACAAGGTCGGCAGCAGCGCGCGCGGCGTCAGAGGCGGCGCGGCCGGCCGGAACAGCACCTGCAGCGCCTGGCCGGCCAGGGCGACCAGGGCGGCTTCCGAGCCCACGCCCTGCCCCACAGCGTCACGCCACTCCGCAGGCGCGTAATCCGCCGCCCCACGGCCCGACATCCAGGCGCCCCGGATGCGTGCGAGATGGTCTTCCAGCTCAAGCGTCAAAACCGACCCGCCCCCAGTTGGTCCGCGCCGCCAGAAGCGTCAGCCTCGCCCCGTTCCAGAGACCCGCTGCGCCGTCGAGCCGAGCCCCCAGCGACACATCGGGAGCCGCGCCCTCCAGCGGCAGCGCGCCGCCCTCTCCCAGCCACCAGGGTCGCCCCGCGGCGTCCTCGGCGATGCGGCCGGGCGGCAGGATCACCGGCACGGCCAGCGACCAGGGCGCGGCCAGCAGGGTTTCGGCATAGGAGGCCAGCGGATCGCTGGTCGCAGCTTGCGGCCAGGTCTGGCCGTCCGGCGACGAGGCCTCGGCCTCCAGACGTTCGACGATCAGCGCCCTGAGGGGCGCTCGCGCCGGGTAGAACACCAGCTCAGCGCTGAAACGGCCGCCGGCCGCGAAGGCGCCGCTGCGCCGTCCGGCCGAGGCCGGGAAATAGTCGAGCAACAGGGCGAAGCGCGGCCCCTCCGCAGCTGTATTCAGGAGCCACGTCGAGACGCTGACCAAACCGTCGCGGCGGGTGGCGATCTGCTCTCCAAGCACCTCCCACACCCCGGCGTGGCGCGGCGCGTCGGGCGCGGCGATCAACTCCTCGCGGGTCTCGGTGGCGATCACCTCGCGCCGCAGTTCCGGATCGTCGGGCGAAGCGCGCCAGGCCCGAGCCAGCAACGTCAGCTTCCCGAGCTCGACGATGGCCGCATCGATCCGCTCCTCGGCCGGCAACTGCAGCAGGCGCGACGGCGTCTCGTCCAGCCGGCTGGCCAAGGCCCCCGCCTTGGCGTCGACCAGGCGGGCGGCGATCCGCCGGCAGCGCTCGCCCATCTCGGCGAGGAACGCGCCCAGACCGGTGCGAAGTTGGTCGGAGATCCAGAGCTCCAGATCGTCCAGCCCCGCCTCGACCTGCCGCCGGACATCGGCCGCCCGCCTTTCGGCCGCGGCCTTGCGCTTGGCCTCGGCGGCGGGATCCAGCGCCTCGACGACCTCTTCGGCGGTCGCAGCCTCCAGGCTCTTGGGGCCCGGCGTCGGCCTTGCGGCGGCGGTGGGCGGAGCCGTTCCGGACGACTTGCGCCGCCGCCCCATCCAGTCGCTGACCCAATCGGGGATCTCTGCCGGTGCAAACGCGCCTGGCTCATCGACATGCAGCCACATCAGAGCGATAGCGTGCTTGCACGGAAACTTGCGCGACGGACAGGTGCACTTGCTGCCGATATCGATCGTATCGGCCGCGACCCGATAGGGGTTTGCTCCGGAGCCCTGGCACTCACCCCAGATGAGGCCGCTCGACGCGCCCCGAGAAGACCATTTAGCGGGCTTAAGCAGCCCTGCGGCCGCCTTCAGCGCGCTCTGGTCCGGCGCCATCGCCTCGATCTCGCTGCGCGACAGCGCCACCATCACTCCCCCGACTCTGGGCTGCAGACTACTGACCGGGTCGCGAAGGATACAAGCTAAGATCGCACGACAGGATGCGTCGTCTCGCCTTCTGGTTGGGACATCCAGAACACGCCTGGGCCTAGGGCGTAACCGCGCCAGACCGAGACGCTCCCATTACTTCACGAACAAGCCGCCTGCCGACGTCGTCCGACGCGATCTCGCCCGCCCGGCCCCACGCCTGATCGCCCTCCAAAACCACTACCCTCCCCGCGCGAAAGCCCCATTTAGAGCCTGGGAGAGCAGGCGCAATTTACCGTCACCGACCGATAACGGCTCTGAAATCAAGGCGTTTTGAGGCTATGCGCCAAGCGGGCGTCCGGGTTGGAGACAAAAAAAGAAGGCGCTGAAAGCGCCTTCCTTGATTACTCCCACTCAATAATACTCAAATCACTCAAGACACTGTAATTAAAGAGATTTTCTAATCACACATTTGTTATCCCGCCGACGAAATCGCCGGAATATTATCACATTGTTTTTTATGGGAAATTTCTCAACTTGACACGACCGCCATAGCGCGCCATTTGATTTTTGCATCAAGTACAGCCTAATATATATCCACACTATATACTTACACAAAAACACACCCAAACCACCCCGAACTACGCTCCAGCCCTCCCCAAACTCTCCCCACCCGGCCGAGTCGGCGCGTTCGAGACCGACAGCGTGCGCGGGCGCCCATTTCATTCCATCCGGCCTGCCGCTCTGCATCCCCAAAATGGTCAGCCAGGCTCATCTGAAAAATACCGTCGCCCTCTCATGAAAAGCCTGTGGCGCAAGGCGTTTCAGTCACAGCGCCTTCGGATTGGCGAGGCAAAGACGCCACCTATCCCGCCCGTGCCATAGCGAGTATCGCCTCCACCACTTCACGGCGAAGTTGCGATCCGCCAAGGTGCCCCAATCAAGCTGGGCCGTGGCGAGCGTACATGCACATTTCTAGACTGCAGCTGGTCAACTACCGCAACTTCGCGCGAACCAGCGTGACGTTCAAAGGCGGCGTCAACACGATCATCGGGGAGAACGGCTCGGGTAAGACCAACCTCTTCCGCGCCATTCGCCTGCTGCTCGACGGCAACCTTTCCTGGTCGGCCAGCCGCATGACCCGCGACGACTTTCATCGGGGCCTAGGCCCCGATTGGCAGGGCCATTGGATCATCATTAGCTTGGACTTCGCCGACGTCTCGGACGACGAGGCGGTACAGGCCATGTTCCTCCACGGCGCCGGTGACGCCGCCGCGGGCGGCGCCGTCGATCGGGCCAGCTACACCCTCGTCTGTCGGCCCAAAGCGCCACGCCGCGTCCAGCTTTCCAAACTGGCGGCCGGTGACGTCGCTGGGCTGGACGCGATCCGCGCCGAGATGACCATCGACGACTATGAGACAGCGCTATTCGGCAAGAGCACGGCCGACTTCACCGATCCGGCCGCCTACACGGCCCTGGTGGGGGATTTCAGCGCCGTCCATTTTCCAGCCGAACTGGAGCCGCCTGGCCTGGGCTTCCGGATCCAGGGGGCGATGACGATCTACGACCACGTCTGCTTCACGTACATCCAGGCCCTGCGCGACGTGGTCGAGGAGTTCCGCAACAACCGCACTAATCCGCTCCTGGGGCTGCTGCGGAGCAAAAGCGGCAAGATCAGCGCCGCGACCATGGACCCCATCACGGCCCTGGTTGATCAGCTCAACGGCAAGATCTCCGACCTCGACGACGTTCAGGAGGTCCGCAGGAACATCCGCGAGACGATTTCCGACGCTGCGGGGGTGACCTACTCGCCCACCAAGCTCTCGATCCGTTCGGAACTGCCGACCGAGGCCGACCGCCTGTTCCAGTCCCTGAAACTCTTTGTCGGCGAGGCCGACGACGGCCACGAGGGCGGCGTCCAGGATCTCAGCCTGGGCGGCGCCAACCTGATCTACCTCACTCTCAAGCTCCTGGAGTTCAAATACCAGAAGGGCAAGCAGGCCTGCGCCAACATCCTGCTGATCGAGGAGCCGGAAGCCCACATCCACACCCACATTCAGAAGACCCTGTTCGAGCGACTGAAGTACGACGAGACCCAGATCATCTATTCGACCCACTCGACCCACATCTCCGAGGTCAGCAAGGTCGACAGCATCAATATCCTGGCGCGGTCGGGAGCCAGCTGCGAGGCCTATCAGCCCTCGGTCGGTCTCGATACCGACCAGATCGGTGCGCTCGAACGCTACCTCGACGCGGTGCGATCCAACCTACTCTTCGCCAAGAGTGTGATCCTCGTGGAAGGCGACGCCGAGGAAATCCTCATCCCTATCCTGGTCAAACAGGTGCTCGGGATCAGCCTCGACGAGATGGGCGTCAGCCTGATCAACATCCGCAGCACCGGCTTCGAAAACATCTCGGTCCTCTTCCACGCCGACCGCATCCGCAAACGCTGCGCGATCATCACCGACTTGGATGCGCCAACCATCGACATCACGGTCCATGAGGGCGACACCAAAGAGACAATCACCGACAAGGGCGTCGCCGAGCGCTCGGCCAAGGCCGGAGCGGACCGTCACGAGCGCCTGACGGCCATGGAGGCGGCCAACCCGCTGGTCAGCTGCCACTTCGCTGATCACACCTTCGAGGTCGACTTCATCAAGGCAGGCAACGTCCAGACCGTCGTGGACGTCGTGCCTGAACTCTACGTGCAGAAGGCCTATCGCGACGCGGCCATCGCGCGCCTGGCGTCAGGCAAACTCGATGAGTACGGCCCCCAGGTGCTGTTCCTGGCCAACAAGGCCGGCAAGGGCTGGTTCGCGGTGATGCTGGGCCGACTGATCACGGCCGACACCATCGTGCCAGGCTACATCCTAGATGCACTGCTGAAGGTCCATGCGCCGCTGTCGGCGCCGACGATCGCGGCGATCATCGACCATCGACTCGCGGCCTTGCAAGCCAACGGCGCGGACGAGCTCGATATCCTGATGCTGGGCGTGGAGGTGGAAAAGTACCGCACCGGCGAGATCGATCTGGATGCGCTGAAGGCCAGCCTACTTGCGAACTACCCGGAAGGGACGCTCGCGGAAATTCTAAGCAGGCTCTGACCATGTTCGTCTGGGCAGAAGATGACCTCAACGCCGAGCAGGCCGCCGCCGTGATGGAGCCCGGCAGCGTTTTTCTCACCGCCTGCCCCGGTAGCGGCAAGACCCGCACCCTCACCTATCGGATCGCCCGCGAACTCTCCCTCCTGACCTCCCCCCAGCAGCGCGTGATGGCCATCACCTACACTCATCGCGCCGCCGAAGAGATCCAGGACCGGATCGACGGCCTGGGCGTGGACAGCTCACGACTTTGGATCGGAACAATCCACGCCTTCTGTCTGGAATGGATCCTCAAGCCCTACGGGATCTACCATCCTTCGCTGCGCAATGGATTTCGGGTGATCGACCCCCAAGCGCGCGACGCGCTGCTCGACGAGCTGTGCGCGGCCAGCAAGGTCCCGGGCCTGTCGCGGTGGGAATGCGACCACTATGTCACGACCAGCTCGACAATCTTCCAATGCCGGGACGCCACACTGGCCCCGCATGTGGAGACCATCCTCAAGCAGTATCGGGCTCGACTGCAGGCCGATCGCCAGATCGATTTCGAGATGATGCTGAAGTTCTCCTATCAGCTCATCAAGCGTGGCGACGCCGTCGCCAAGATCCTCAGCCGGATCTTCACCTGTATCCTGGTCGACGAGTACCAGGACACCAAAGAGATCCAGTACGGCATTCTGGCCGCGATCCTGAAGGCCGGCGGAGGCGAGACCCGCGCCTTCATCGTCGGCGACCCCAACCAGGCGATCCTGGCCTCGCTTGGCGGCCACGCCATGGCGGTCGCCGACTTCGCCACCCTGGCCAGCGTAGCCCTGGTGGAGAAGGACCTGTCGCGAAACTACCGCTCCTCGCGGCGGATCGTTGAGTACTTCGGACACTTCAACGAGCTGACGGCCACCATCGAGGCGGCCGGCGAGCATCGGGACTTCGCCAGCCTCATCACCTACGACACAGAGACCCACCAGAAGGACCTGGAGGCCGAACTGGTGCGGCTGATCCGGCGTAGCATCGAGGTCGAAAAGATCGCACCGCACGAGGTCTGCGTCGTGGCGCCGCAATGGGCCAAGCTCGCGACAATGACCCGGGCCCTGATCGCGGCCTTGCCAGAGTACGAGTTCAACGGACCCGGCGCCATTCCCTTCGCCCGAAGCCCGGACAATTTCTGGTACAAGGTCAGCCGGATCGTCCTGACCAAACCCCACCCGGCGCTGTTTGTCCGCCGGCTGCGCTGGGCTGGCGAGGTGCTGCGCGAACTGATCAACGCCGGCGCGCCCGTCGAACACCTGTCGCGGCGAGACTTCCTCAGACTCTGCAACGGCATCCGCCTGAACGAGCTGGATGGCTTGACCTATCTGCGCCTGTTTTTCGACGCCTTACTGGACGTGCTGGGTCTGTCGATCGACGACTACGACACTATCAAAGACCACCACGTCGCGTTCTTCGACGCTTCGACGGCCCGGCTGAAGCTGTTGGTCAAGGAGGGCGGCGAGGGCCTGTCGGAATTGAGCGCTTTTCAGAAGGTGTTCTCCGAGCGATCCGGCATCACCGTCTCCTCGATCCATGGGGTCAAGGGCTTGGAGTTCGACACGGTGATCGCCTACTGCCTGCTCGAGGATATGGTCCCTCATTTCAGCGATCCGGAGGGGCAAGCCAGCGCCACCAAGCTCCTGTACGTCATCGGCTCCAGGGCCAGAAAGCACCTGCACCTGATCTCCGAGCAGGGACGCCAGAACAAGTATCGAGAACCCTATCTGCCCACCAAGCGGCTCGAAACCTACGCCTATGGATACGACGCCTGGCCCTCACCGCCGCCAACGACCGGCGTGGCGCCGGCCCCGCCCTGATCGACAAACGCGGGCTCCCTGTCTCAGATTCGATCCGAGAAGCGCTCGAACGCCGTGATTTTCCGGGTCGGCAGGTGGATCTCGCCGCCATAGATCTCCTTGGCGAGATACTCCAGCTCCGCGTCCCGATCAGCCTCGGCCACGTCGATGTACCAAGCCTTGGGGGTTGGCCCCTCCTCGCCGTTCCAGCGATAGCCACGCGCCTTCAGCCGATCTTTCAGGTCGAAAGGCGAACGTTCGGCCCAGATGCGCCAGCTCGGCTGGCGAGCGACCTCGAGCAGATGAGAGAGCGCCGTGCGACCGCTCTTCAGCGGACGGCCCAGGATCTCCAGTCCCGCCAGGCAGTCGTTCTCGGCCCGGTGGCCTTCAAAGAAGAAACCGCACTGGCTGGCGAGATACGAAAGCTTGGTCCCCTCAAAGCCCTCCCCGGCCCAATCGACCTGGCTCATCGAGCATGCCCACCCCTTCAGCTTGAACGCCTCGCACAGACGCTCGACGAAGCGCCGGTCGAACTGAGCGTTGTGGGCGATGACCACGGCGGCTTGGGCGATGAAGGCGGCGACGTCGTTGGGATCGATGGCGTGACCAGCGACCATTTCGTTGGTGATGCCGGTGATCCGGGTAATCTCCGCGGAGATCGGGACTTTCGGTTCGCGCAGGGCGGTGAACGCCTCACCGACCGCGCAAATGCGCCCATCGGCGTCGTATTTGAACGGCACCATGGCCAGTTCGATGATCTCGTCGCGGGAGGAATCCGTCCCGGTGGTTTCCGTATCGATGTAGACGCCGTCCTTCAGCAGTGCGGCGTTGGTGATCGGCGCCAGGGTGCAGGACTCTAGCCGACGCAGCAGGCGATAGCGGCCGCTGGCTTCAAGCTGAGCCGCCATGACCTCAAGAGCAGCCAGATCCGGAGTTTCGATCACGTACTTGGTCGACCTCTAGGCTTGTCCTCAGCTTGACCAGACAGCGGTGCTTACCGCGCCTGGCAACGTTCCTCACCTTGGTAGCGAGATTCTCATCGATCTTCTCGCAAGCGCCAAGACAGCTTGAAGCCAGCGCAGGTTCAACCACGGCCCGATCTGACGATTTAGCGCGCGTTGAGGGGTGAGCGGGTCCCGATGCGTAACCCCATAAAAGCGCTGACAGCGGGGATCCTATGGTCCGCCAAAAGACGAGACACGATCGCGCACGTCGGCGTCGGCCCGGTCCCCTTTTGGGGACGGCGGCGCCCCTCATCGCCACCTTTGGCGTCGGACCGACCGCGTACGAAATCTTCGCAGCGAACACACCCAAGGCCGATGACCGGATTTGGATCTCCTACCCACATCGTGATTTCCGGGGGCCAGCGCCCTCCCCGGGGCGCTGATGGACGGCGCCGAAGTTCTAGACGTGGCCCGAGCCGCGATCTGGCTGACGGTGGAAATCTCGGCGCCGATTTTGATCGCCGGCCTGGTTGTCGGCGTCGCAATCGGTCTTTTTCAGGCCCTGACCCAGATCCAGGAGCAGACGCTCGTCTACGCTCCGAAGATCGTGGCGATCTTTATCACGCTCCTGATTTTCCTGCCGATGATGGCCGCCCTGATGAAGAAATTCATGGAGCAAATCGCGCAACGGATCGCTGCGATGTAGCCGCACGGGGCGGCGGCGGACCTCACCATACTTTCGAAACAGGCGCGGCCCGTGGCGGCGATCTCAGCCTTGTAGAACTCAAAAGGGAGGTAAGACCGATGCAAGTGATGGGGTGGGATCTGAGACATCCGAGAACGCATCTCGGAATCGTCGTCGTGCTGGGCGCAGCTGCACTGCTAGCGGCGATGGCCGTTGGCCTAACCATAGGCTTGGGGCTTTACAATATCGGCGCCGACGCGCCTCACACGCGGCCAGTCTACAAGGTGCTGCAGACCCTGCGCGACCGGTCCATCAGTGTCCGGGCGGCGGACATTAAGCCGCCAGCGAACCTGGGCGATCCCAAGCGGATCGCGAGCGGCGCGGGTCTTTACACCGAGATGTGCAGCGGCTGCCATCTCGCGCCTGGCCTCGAAAAGACCGAGATGAGCCAGGGGCTCTATMCTCAAGCGCCGGAGCTTTGGCAGAGCGTAGACCTCACCGCCGGTGAACAGTTCTGGGCGATCAAACACGGCATCAAGATGACGGCCATGCCGGCGTGGGGACGAACCCACAACGATGAGCTGATCTGGGACATGGTGGCGTTTGTCCGCCAGTTACCCACGATGTCTCCCGCACAATACCAAGCGGCCATCAAGAGCGCCCCAGCCGACCACGATGAGATGATGAAGGAAGGCGGGATGCCGGGCATGGCGATGCCAGGGATGACAATGGCGCCCAAAGAACCGGACGCTCATCCCGGCCACGACCACTGACGTGTGCAAGGGCAAGCCTCGACAACCCGGCCATGCCCTCGATCCGGAGCTTCTGATGGACGATATCTTCGACTGCCTGATCCTCGGAGCGGGTCCGGCCGGGCTCGCTGCGGGGCTCTATCTGCGGCGGTTTCGCCGAACCGTGTTGATCGCCGACGCCGGACAAAGCCGTGCAGCGTTGATCCCGCGCAGCCACAACGTTCCGGGTTTCACCGGGGGTATCCGTGGGGCGGACTTGCTTGCCCAGCTGCGCGAGCAACTGACGCCGTTCGGCCCCGTGGAGTGGGCGGGCCGTGTAACGCGGCTGGATCGGGTCGACGAGACCGTTTGGCGCGCGACCATAGCCGATCGGGCTGTGTTCGGCCGGACCATCCTTTTTGCAACGGGTGTGGTCGACCGGCGACCGCCAATCTCCGAGCCTGACCAGGCGATCCGTGATGGGTTACTTCGGTTCTGTCCGATCTGTGACGGCTTCGAAGCTATGCTGGATAGGATCGCTGTCATCGGGGCGGACGATCACGCCGCAAACGAGGCGTTGTTCCTTCGCGCCTACAGCCCCAGTGTCAGCATGTTGACCCTGGGTCCCAACCATGAGGTCTCGCGTAGCAGTCGCGAGGCTCTCGATGCAGCGAACATACCGCTGATTTCTGTTCAGTCCGACCACCTGATGGTGGAGCGTGGTCGGCTGCGTGCCCGGCGGATGGATGGCTTGGCGCTCGATCCCTTCGAGGTCGTTTATGGCGCCCTGGGCGTCAAGCCGCAATCGGACCTCGCCCAGGCGATTGGCGTCGGCGTCGACCGATCAGGATGTATCCTCGTCGATGAGCACCAGCGCACGAACCTTCCAACCATCTATGCCGCGGGGGACGTCGCGCGAGGTCTTAACCAGATCAGCGTCGCCGTCGGTGAGGCGGCGATCGCCGCGACCGCCATCCACAATAGCCTCGCCCCCGCGCGCACGGTCCATGACTGAGGTGTGGCGTCCGACATCTCCGTACGCAGGAGAGCTCGTAATCGCAGATCAGCGCTCCGAGCGGGCATATCTTAAGAGGGGGAACGGGATTGTCCGACGAGTTGACGCGTGAACTGCTGAGCCGCTGGCGGAACGATCCAAGCGGCGCCTATCAAAGTTGGTTTCTTTGGGAGGATCGCCTGAAGAACTTCCGATCGATCCGACGAGGCGTCCAGCAAGTCGCCGCCGAGATCGAGGCGGAGCGATTTGGCGTGACCTACCGCGGGTCGTCCCTAGAGACTGTCGTCCACTCGATCGCCGAGCAGCGACAGGTGTTCAAGGGGGCAGACCATGCCTTTCTGTGGAAGCCCAAACTGCGGATCCCCGACATCTATGAGCACCCAGGAAACCAGCGCGCCTTCGGCCGGTTGCTGGACGCCTGCGTCTGTTGCGACACCGAAGAGCACGTCCTGGCGGAAATCCGCCGGATCGATGCGCTGAAGATCAAAGGCCTGGGTCCAGCGGTGGCCAACATCCTCTACTTCTTGCACCCGACCATAGCTCCGCCGTTCAATACCGCGATCGTGCGCGGCTACAACGCCCTGACTGGCGCCAACGTGAAGCTTGGCCGATGGGATGAGTACCTTGCGATGCGGCAGGGTCTGATCGCGTTCAATAGCAAACACCGGGACCTGCTATCCAACGACCTTGGAGCGGCAGCAGCGTTCTGTTTCGACTTGGGCGTCGGACTCTATGCGCCGCCCCCGCGAACCAATGACGCCGTTGCGCGAGCTGACTGGGCAGCGGATTTGGCCAAAGTTCGCGCCCAGGCCGCCAAACCCTCGGCGGCTGAGGCGGACGCGCGGACCCATACCGAAATCCAGGGCTGGCTACGCGATCTAGGGCGCGCGCTCGGCTACGACGTCTGGATCGCCCAAAACGACCGCGGGCGGCCGTGCGGTCCCGGCCGCCTGGGCGATCACTGTATGGAGCGATTGCCACCGGCGCTTGATAGCCGCCCAGGCGCCGAAGCGGTCCGCCTGATCGATGTGCTGTGGTTGAACACGGCGGGCGCCATCGTGGCCGCCTTCGAGGTGGAGCACACCACCTCGATCTATTCCGGGATCGTGCGGATGCTGGACCTCGCCCTGGGCGGCGACGCAAGCGGCCTCCACAGCCTGTTCCTCGTCGCGCCAGACAAGCGTGAAGCGGACGTGCGTGCGCAGATCGCCCGCCCGGCCTTCAGCCGGATCGCGGACCTGAGCGTGCGCTACCTGCCCTACAGCGCGCTGGAGCAGCATCGCGACGCGATGGCCCGTTTCGGATCCGGCGTTGCAGCGCTTGAGAAAGTCTCCCACCGGCTCACCTAGACGCCAGCTCCCGATCCTGGGTTGCACTCAAGGCGCAGCTCCATTTTGCTGATAGGCCACGGGCCGATTCATCGGTCGCCTGCATGCTGGGACGCCCCGCGCCGCCATGGACTTTCTCGACAAGCAGATCGCACCCCCGCGATCCTGGGACAAGTTCGAGGAGCTGACCCGCGCGGTGTTCGCCGAGCTTTGGTCCGATCCACACGCCCGCCGTCACGGGCGCTCGGGGCAAAAGCAGTTCGGTGTCGACGTCTTCGGCAACCCGGTGGACTCACCTGGGAAAACTTTCGGCGTCCAGTGCAAAGGCAAGAACGTCAACTACGGCGCCGTTGCGACGATTGAGGAGTTCGACGCTGAACTGGCCAAGGCCGAGCTCTTCAGTCCACCGCTCGGCCATTGGACCTTCGTAACAACGGCGCCAGACGACGGCCCCCTCCAACGCCATGCCCAGGCCGTTTCCGAACAACGCCTCGCCCAAGGCCTCTTCCCGGTGGTCGCGTTCGGGTGGGAGACGATGCTGGCGTTGATCGCTCTGCAGCCGAACGTGATCAGCGCTTTCTATCCCGAGCATTCCGGCGTCCTGCGGCAGGTCTTGGCGACGTTGAAGGGCCTGCCCTCAAACGGCCAACTCGCCGATCTCCTCCAAGCCATCAGGGGCGCCACGGGGCATACCCCGCCCCAAACATCAGCCCTCGACTGGGTGGAGGTTCGGTTCGAGGCGCAGCGGGGACTCGGACCGGCCCTGATGGGGAGACCGCTGGGTCCCGCCGATGTGGTCGCCTGCCCCACCCTGCCCGAGGTATCGACACTGCTGGAGGACCTGGCTCGTGCGGGAAGCGCCCGCCTGGCCGGAGTCGCCGGCGCCGGCAAATCGATCTGTGCGCTGCAGACAGCGCACGCGCTACGCGCCCATGGATGGCGTGTCATGCGCCTGCTCGACCCGACGGGCGCCATCCCATCCTTCGCCGCCGACGACGAACGAACGATCTATCTGATTGACGATGCTCATCTGGCCAATCCAGGCCAGCTGCGCGTGCTGGAAGAAGCGACAGACGCCAGGCGCCGGCTTCTGACGACCCACACCTCCCTGGACGGTAAGACGAGCGCTCCAGGAACCGTCCATCTGGACGCCAAGCGCGCGGTCAAGGTGATCGCCGCCGGGCTTCGTGCAACGCCGGAGCAGACTCTCGCGGCGGTCAAGGCCGCTGATCATCGCGTCGGCGATCGCATTGGAGACGAAAGGCTCGAGCATCGCCTGGAAGCGGCCGAGGCGGCCGACTTTCCGTGGCAGTTCTGCTTCACCCTGGGCGGCGGCTGGCGCCGCGCCCGGTCGATGGCCGACTCGGCCAGGGCCGCCTCGGCTGATCTGGTGCTGGCGGCGGCGGCAGTTCGTCAGCTGGCGTCCCGCGATGCGCCCTGCGCCCTGCCCCAACTGCAAACCCTGGTCGGCGGTGAGCTGCACCCCGAACAGGTGAAGGCCGCCGTCGCCTGGCTGGTCGGCCAGCGCCTTCTCCTCAGCGAGAACGATCTGCGCTGCCCCCACCAGCGCCTCGCGGGCGCGCTGCTCGACCGGATTCTCGACGGCCAAACCGCCGAGGGCCGCGCCCTGATTGGCCGCCTGATCACCGCGGCGCTTACCGACCCCGCCTTGCCGTTGGGGGGATTTGCTTTGCTGCTGCGAGAACTGACCTTCGGGCGCGACTACGGACGCTGGCGCCCCCTGCTCTCTCCAGCCGCGCTTGGCTTTGCGCGATCACGCGCGTGGACTGCGGCGAYGACCGCCGAGATCCGGGAAGCCTGCTGGTTTTTCAACGAATCCAGCTCCGAGCTTTCCGACGCCATGGCTGACTTCGAGGCGCATCTTGATGTGTTCGCTGGCTGGGTCGAAAGCGCCCCCGAAGGCGCGTGTTATGCCTTGAGCGCCGTGATCAGCCGAAGCTCGGAACACGAGGGGACCGCGGCAGCGCTGCGCCAACGGGTCTCGGCCGCCACAATCGCCAATGCGATCAATGCGGCGCCAGCGCTTTATGCGTCCGAAATCACTGAGCTTGTCTCCGCGCTCCGGTCTTGGAGCGACAAGGCCTGGAACACCGAATTCCTTGGAAAGCTGGATCGCCAACGGTGCTTTACGCTGGTTTCGTCGTGGCCCGCCGACGCCTGGCTCTCGTCGGCTGCGAGCTACTGTCAGCATCTCTTTTACTTAGACGAAGCCTTGGGCCTGGACTTGGTTGAAGCGCTTCTCCCGGCGATCGCAGAAAGGGTTCGCGCCGACCCGCTGTATGCGTTCCATGAACTCAACGACATCGTTCGCGACACGCTTCGACTGCACGACGTCCTTGGGGTGTACGTCGGGAAGCTGGCCCCCACCAAGCGGATGAAACAGGTGGCGCGTCAGCTGTGCCGCTGCTGGAAACCCAGCGACCTCGCCGCAAAGCTATCGCTCAGCGCACCACGAAACTTCCAGACCGCTGCGGGCCTTCTGCTGTTCATGCAAAAAGTCGCGCCCAAGCAATTCGAAGCCACGGTGCTAGCCCTAGACTGGAAAGCGGTGAACGCGACGATCGGCGAGGGCTGGGAGAATGAGATCGGTGACGCCCGGATGCTTCTGGGCGTCGCGTCAATGCTGCCAGCCGGCCACAACGCCGTCAAAGCCCTGATCGAGCAAAACGAACCACGTATTGCTCAGCTCTCACTCCACCTTGCGTATCTCAATCCGGACACGACCATCCGCCACGTCCAGGCCGGCAAGCAGGTGGCGATCTGTCCCTACAGCAGCGTCGAATGGCTGAAAGCCGCCCTGGTGGCAGGGAGGCTGGCAGCGTCCCGGCCGGACCTGCTGCGCGCTATGCTCGCGCCGCACTACGCGGCAATGGCCAAGAACCTAACCCAGGCCAGCCCCTCCTACTGGAGCGAAGCTGCGATCCTGTTGGCGCTGATCGCAGAGCGCGATCCTGCCGGGCTCTCCACCCTATTCGACCAGATCGACCCGGCCCTGGCGCTCGTCGCCTGGCGAAACGGCCTGCAGGGGCTTCATGCCGAACGCCGGCGAGGTCGCTCGTTCTCGAGCAAGGATGTGGTCGCTCTGCTGATCCACTACGCCCTCCCCAGAGCCGATGCGATCGGGGACGTGGCTCGCACCCTGCGCCGCCAGTTTCCAAAGACCTCGACCCCTCCCGACGATCATCTCAAGCCGCTGGATCTCACCAAACTGATCGAATAACGGGTTCTGACAGGCGTCGAGAAAATCCAAGGGGTGGTGTCCTCCCGGGCGTATAGCCCTGGTATGAGTACAACCATGACGCCCAAGCCTCACCCCGTCCATCGGCTCAGCCGGCGCCTGCTGCTGGCCGCCGGTTTCGCCGGCCTCGCCGCCCCCGCTCTTGGCCAGGCGCGAGGGTTGACGGTCTATAAGACCCCCTATTGCGGCTGCTGCACCGGCTGGGTCACGCACATGCGCCGGGCAGGCTTTACGCCCACCATCGTCGAGCGCGAAGACCTCGCCCCCGTTCGGGCCAAGTTCGGCATTCCAGATGCTCTGGCCTCCTGCCACACCGCCATGGTCGGCGGTTACGCGCTCGAAGGTCACGTGCCGCCCGCCGACGTCACCCGGCTCCTGAAGGAGCGGCCCAAGGCTCTGGGTCTCGCCGTGCCCGGCATGCCGATCGGCTCCCCGGGGATGGAGCAGCCCGGCGGCGCGCGCCAACGCTTCGACACCCTGCTCGTTCTTGACCGAGCCGGTCGCACGCGGGTGTTCGCCAGCCACGGCTGATCCCGGCCAACCGGACTTTGGAACCTCCACCGCCGCCAGCAGGATCTTGCTTTGCTTCTCATCCAAGAGCTACCAAACCGCGCGGACAACGACATCGTCGTGGCCTCGCCGACGCACTGCTACATCTTTGCGGCGACGAACGTTCTTCCGCCCTCGGTGCGTACGCGTCTGAAGACCTACTTCGGCATCCGAGTGCGTTCGCTGATTAAACTGACGAGCTTGGTCGCCGCGCATCTGCGTCAGGACCTGCTCATTGGCCGTATCTCCTGGGCGGGCGGGCAGATCGCCATGGCGACTGGGGCGCTCTCGATCGATCCCCGCAGCTCCACGATCGCCGCCGGCGTCACAGGCCACTTGGGCCTGGGCTACCGGCAATCGGTCTGTCAGGGCGGAATGATCCGCTGGAGTACGCCGGTGGCCGACGTCATCGGCCGCGTGCCGGACGTCCTCTTCCACGGGACTTCCGACACCGTTCTCTCCGCCATCCGCACAGGAGGACTGATCACTTCGGCGCCTTCACACTGGCCGCTCGGCTCGAAGAATGTCGTCTGCCTCACCGCCACACCGCAGATCGGGTTGAAACACGCGCGAGAGGCGGCGGCCCGGCGAGGCGGCGACCCTATTGTCATCGCGTGCGCGAAACCGGCCGTGCTCGGCGTGGATTGGGACGTGAACCGACAGCTCGTGCAGTCCAAGCGGGTTCCGAGCACCAACGGCTGGTTCCTGACCCAGGAAGCGGGACTGTTCTCGACGCCGCACCCGATCCCCCTCAGTCACATCCAAGGCGTCTACTCCCCCGACGCCTTCGCCCCGTTTTCGGCGTGGCCGCGCGTACCTTGAAGATCGGCCAAGCCTTCCGGCCCGAAGGCCCGCGTCCCCCGGACGAGCCGTCGGCGACTAGCTGATCAACTGCAAACGCGGCAGGTGCGCGATCTTGCCATTGCGCTTGCGCAGACGGCCGGTCCGTTCGGGTTGGCTGATGGCGAGAAAGTGGGAAACCACCTCGTCCTCGCCCAGCACCTTCACCGCCACCGGATAGTCCAGCGCCTCGGGCCAGACCGCCTCCAAGCGTGAAACCGCATCGTCCTGCACGGCGTAGAAGCCCGCCTCGAACGGCGCGATCAAGTCACGGGTCTCCAACATGATCCGGTTCAGACCCACCAGGTACTCGCGAACAAGAGGCGTGATGTCGATCATGCCCTTGTCGTCCTTGAGGGCCTGCAGCAGCGGCCGGACTTGGGCCTTGAACGTCATCTCGACATCATCGACGCGCAGGCGAGGCCTGATCGAATAGACCAGCTTAAAATCCTTACCGTCCTCGCCGGCGGGCTGACGCTTGTGGTCGAACGTCATGGCGCTGATGCTGCTGCCGCGGTGCTGGGAATAGTTGCGCAAAGCGTCCATGAACCGATAGGCGCGGCTGTCGTCGTAGACCCGTGATGTCGCCGCCTTGAACGCCGCCATCAGCGCATCGCCGCCGATCGAGCGCATTCGCTGCGGCGCGCTATCGAGAAAGGCCCGGGCGGTGCTGAGAAGGTTATCGAGGAGCCGGGCTGAGCCGCGCCGCGCATCATCGATCTCGTCCCACCCCTCTTCGGAGCCAAGAGCGTGGGCCAGCGTGATCAGAACCTGCCCTTCCTCATAGGCCCGGTAGTTCTGGGTGACGGCGTCGTAGATCTCCTCGATCCAGAAGATGTCCCGCAGACCATCGACGGCGCGCCCGATAGCCTCGAACTCCACAGATTCCAGACCAATTGTGGGCGGCGCCCCGCCCACAACGCGTGCGGTCAGCTCATATCGCATGGACAAACTCGCCCTCCCCATTCCTGACCAGGACAGCGCCCCTAGCCGTGTCCCCCCGGCTGGCAGGATGACGCCTCCACCTGAACCGTCACGTGGTGAAGATCAAAATCAGCGGCAAGCCGCTCGCAAACGGCGCGGCGAACCGCTTCGCCGTCGGCCTGATCGGTCAGGACGACGTGCACCGTACAAATGGCCTCGTCAGCCCCGGTCGTCCAAATGTGAAGCTCGTGGGAGGCGGCCACTCCCGAGATGGCCTCGATGCTCATCCGGACCTTGGCCAGCGCCAACCCCGCCGGCGCGCCCTCCAGCAGAATGCGGGTCGAGTCTTTCAGCAGAATCCAGGTTCGCGGCAACACCCAAAGACCGATGCCGATGGCCACGATCGGGTCAACGAACCGCCAGCCAGTCAGGCGGATGACGATGGCGCCGGCGATCACGCCAAGCGACCCCAGCATGTCAGCCCAGACTTCCAGATAGGCGCCTTTGACGTTGAGGCTCGTGTCCTTGGCCCCGCTCAGGAGCCGCATCGCGATCAGGTTGATGCCCAGACCCAGCACGGCAACCACCAACATGCCCATGGACTGCACGGGCTCGGGATCGACGATCCGCTTGATCCCCTCGACCAGCACATAGATCGCCACGGCGAACAGGAGCACGGCGTTGAACGCCGCCGCCAGGATCTCAAAGCGGCGATAGCCGAAAGTAAAGGTGTCCGTGGGTTTGCGCCGCCCGATCCTGATCGCCGTCAAGGCTATGGCCAGGGCGGCCGCGTCGGTGAACATGTGCGCCGCGTCCGACAGCAGCGCCAGGCTGTTGAAGGCCAAGCCGGCAACCACCTCGGCGACCAGGAACGTTGAGGTCAGCGCCAAGGCTATGGTCAGCCGCCGGGCATTGGTCTGCCCAGCGCCATGATCGTGTCCAGCTCCCATGAGGGCGTGCTCCTTTTGAAGGCGATCGACGGCTTTCCCGTCCGTAAAAATCAACTCTAGAGTCTGCCGCGATGGCTCAGACGACCGCGCGGCTGGCCTCGACCTGGCTTCAGTCGCCGGCACAACGCCAAAGCGACCTGCTCGCAGGCGTTTCGTACAGCGGCTTCATGCACGTTCGGCCCGCGCTGAAGCTTCACCATCCAAAGCGGCGTTTGCGTCACCTGGATCAGCCGCGTCCCGGATTTCCGAGGCTCCAGACAAAAGCGCTCGAAGCTGTAGCCATACCATCGGCGACCGAACCGGAAACTGAGGCAGCGGCCTTCCTCCAGCACGTCGATCGTGGATGGGGTTCGACGGCGTCCGGCCGATGGCTGTCGCAAAATATGGACGACCCGCGCATGAAGCTTAGCCTCACCAAGTAGCGCGCGGTGGGGATGCCAATCGGCCCAATGAGGAAAGTCGGTAAGCGATCGCCACACCGCTTCGGGTGTTGCGTCGATGTTGCAATGGTGTTCGACGACAATCGTCATAGCGATTTCCCGAAAATCGGGGATCGGCGCGCCGAGACGAGCTCAGCGCGCCGCGACACCCTTACACGTAGGGGATGCGGTGACCGCCGTAGCGGACCACTTCCACCTTCTCCAGAGTGACGAGACCGATCTCGTCGCCMTGCTCCAGCCCATCGATGAAGGGACGGATCTTGGCCTCCTCATCGACGATCTCGACCACCACCGGCAGGTTCGAGTTCAGATGAAACCCGCCTGCGCCGTGCATGATGCTCGAGGCCCCAAAGCCCCTCAGGCCACGCAGAACCGTGGCCCCGGCCAGCCCGACCAGGCGAGCGCGATCGACGAGAGCCTCGAAATACGGACGGTCGCCCGACATCGCATTCTCGTCGGTGTAGATCCGCAGCAGCAGTGCGTTTCCAGGAATCATCACGTCCTCCTTAGATCTGGGGCGCAGCCGCTTGCTGACGCTCGGCCTTGCGCAGGACGAAGCGGCAGATAGCGGGCAGGACGAAAAGGGTCAGGGCCGTGGCCGTGATCAGGCCGCCGATGACGACGGTGGCCAGCGGACGCTGGACCTCCGCGCCGGTGCCGCTCGCCAGCGCCATGGGAACGAACCCCAGCGAGGCGACCAGGCCCGTCATCATCACAGGTCGAAGGCGCTCCATGGCCCCGTTGATGATCGCGTCCTTCAGGGGAAGGCCTGTGACCAGGCGCTGGCGGATTGCGGTCATCATCACCAGGCCGTTGAGCACCGCCACACCGGAGAGCGCGATGAACCCGACCGCGGCCGAGACCGAGAACGGGATACCTCGCAGCGCCAGCGCGAACACCCCGCCGGCCAGGGCCAGCGGAATGGCCGAAAACACCGCCGCAGCCGGCGCGACGCCGCCCAGGGCCATGAACAGCAGGCCGAAGATCAGCAGGAAACACAGTGGCACCACGAGGCCCAGGCGCGCCTGGGCGGCCTTGAGGTTCTCGAACTGACCGCCCCAGACCAGCCAGGAGCCGGTCGGCAGGGTGACCTGCTGGCCGATCTTCTCCTGGGCTTCGCCGACGAACGAGCCAAGGTCGGCGCCACGGACGTTGGCCTGGACGACGACCCGACGCTTGCCGTTCTCGCGGCTGACCTGGTTAAGCCCCTCCGAGTAGGAGAACTTGGCCACGTCGCGCAGCGGCACCGAGGCTCGCGGTCCGCCACCGGCGCGCTCCGGCAGCATCACCGGCAAGGCGCCCACCGCGTCCAGATCGTTGCGGCTGGCGTCCGGCAGGCGAACGGTGACGTCAAAGCGCCGGTCGCCCTGGAAGACGAGGCCGGCTTCACGACCACCCATCGCCACGGCCAGGGTGTCGGCGACCTCCTCGACCGTCAGGCCAAAGCGGCCGATGGCGTCGCGATCGAGCTGGACATCCAGGGTTGGGAAGCCCGAGGTCTGCTCGACCTTGACGTCGGCCGCGCCCTTGACGGTGCGCAGCACACCAGCGATCTCCTCGGCCGTCCGGGTCATGGCTTCGAGGTCGTCGCCGTAGACCTTGATGGCCACGTCGCCACGCACGCCGGCGATGAGCTCGTTGAAGCGCATCTGGATCGGCTGGCTGAACTCGTAGGCGTTGCCGGTCAGGCCTTCGAGCTTGTTCTCGATACGGCCGATCAGCTCGGCCTTGGTTTCCTTCTTGTTGGGCCACTCTTCTTTGGGCTTGAGGATGACGAAGCTGTCCGCGGCGTTGGGCGGCATCGGGTCGCTGGCGACCTCGGCCGTACCGGTCTTGGAGTAGACGAAGGCCACTTCCGGGAAGGTGGCGATCTGGCGTTCGATCCGCCGCTGCATACGCAGCGACTGCTCCAGCGACGTCGACGGGATGCGCAGGGCCTGAATGGCCATGTCTTTCTCGTCGAGCTGGGGCGTGAACTCGCGACCCAGGAAGTTGAAGGTCACGGCCGCGGCCAGGAAGATGCCGATCGAGGCGACGATCACCGGCAGCGGACGATCGACAACCTTGCGCAGCAGCGGCTCATAGCGGGATTTGGTCCAGCGAACGGCCGCCACTTCCTTCTCAGCGACCTTGCCGCGGATGAGCAGCGCGATCATGGCGGGGATGAAGGTCAGCGACAGGATGAAGGCGCCGGCCAGGGCCAGCATCACCGTGATCGCCATCGGCGAGAAGGTCTTGCCCTCGACGCCGGTGAACGTCAGCAGCGGCGCATAGACCAGCAGGATGATCGCCTGACCGTAGACGGTCGGGGAGATCATTTCACGGGCCGCTTCGCGGGTTTCAGCAAGCCGTTCCGACAGGGTCAGCAGACGGCCTTCGTGATGCTGGCGCTCGGCCAGACGACGCAGGCTGTTCTCGACAATGATCACCGCGCCATCGACGATGAGACCAAAGTCCAGAGCCCCAAGGCTCATCAGGTTGCCCGAGACGCCCAGCTTGTTCATGCCGATAGCGGTCATCAGCATCGACAGCGGGATCACCAGGGCGGTGATCAGGGCGGCGCGGAAGTTGCCCAGCAGCAGGAAGAGCACGACGATGACGAGCAGAGCGCCTTCGACGAGGTTCTTCTCGACGGTCTTGATTGTAGCGCCGACCAGCTTGGAGCGGTCGTAAACCACCTGGGCCTTGACGTCGGCGGGTAGCGACTTGGTGACTTCGGCCAGCATCTTGCCCGAGGCGGCCGCCACCGATCGGCTGTTTTCGCCGGTCAGCATCAGCACCGTACCGACGACCACTTCTTCGCCGTTCTCCGAGGCCGCACCGGTACGCAGGGCGCCGCCAATGCGGACCAAGGCGACGTCGCGGACGAACACGGGCACGCCGCCGCGGTTGGCGACAGTGGCGCGGGCGATCTCGTCGACCGATTTGACGCGAGCATCGGCGCGGACCAGGAAGGCCTCCCCTCCCCGCTCGACGAAGTTGGCGCCGACCGCGAGGTTGGCCGCTTCAAGGGCGGTGGCCAGTTCGCTGAACGACACGCCATAGGCGGCCATGCGGCTGGCGTCCGGTTGAACCACGAACTGCTTCTCGAACCCGCCGATGGAGTCGACGCCGGCGACGCCAGGCACCGAACGCATCTGTGGCCGGACGATCCAGTCCTGCACTTCGCGCAGATAGGCTGCTTGGGCGGTCGGGTCGGCGAGGCGCTCGCCCGTCGGGGTCAGGTAGGCCCCGTCGGACTGCCAGCCGGGCTCGCCGTCCTTGGCCTTGGCGCCCTTGCCGCCCGGATGCTCGAAGGCGACGGTCCACATCAGGACCTCACCCAGGCCTGAGGAGATCGGGCCCATCGCCGGCTCGGCGCCGGCCGGCAGGCTCTGGCGAACCTGGGTCAGGCGCTCGGCCACCTGCTGGCGGGCGAAGTAGATGTCTGTCTTCTCCTTGAAGACGATCGTCACCTGCGAGAAGCCGTTGCGCGAGATCGAGCGCGTGGACTCCAGGCCGGGGATACCGGCCATGGCGGTCTCCACCGGGTAGGTGACCAGCTTCTCAACCTCGGCCGGAGCCAGGGTCGAGGCGACGGTGTTGATCTGAACCTGCTTGTTGGTGATGTCCGGCACCGCGTCGATCGGCAGGCGGACCAGATTGAGGATACCGATGGAGGCGACGAGCGCGACGAGCGCCACGACCGCCCAGCGGAAGCGAACCGATAGGTCGAGGATGCGCCCGATCAATGTTCGGCCTCCCCCTTGGCCATCTCGGCCTTCAGCAGGAAGGCGCCCTTGCCGGCAATCTGCTCACCGACCTTCACGCCCGAGACGATCTCGACCTGGCCGCCGCCACGGCGGCCGATCTTCACCGGCCGCGGTTCGAAGCCAGTCTTGGTGCGCACGAAGACAACGTCCTTGCCCTCGACGGACTGGACGGCCTCGTCTGGCGCTGCGAACCGGCCAGCATCGACGGCGGCCCCGCGCGGAGTAATGCGAGCGCGCAGGGCCTGGCCAGGGGCCAGGTCCGAAGCGCCTGACGACAGGGTCAGGACGGCGGTGGCCGAGCGGCTCTCGGCGTCCAGGCCCGGGGTCACCGAACGGACGACTGCCGGGATCGAACCCGTGGCGGTCTCGACGCTGGCGATATCGCCCGGCTTGACGCGCAAAGCGTCGGCGGCCGGCAGAGCGGCCTGGACCTCGATCTTGGCCGGGTCGGCGACCCGGAAGAGTTCGGTCCCGGCCGTGACGTAGGCGCCGAGCACGGCATTGGAGCCGGTAATGCGGCCCGAGATCGGGCTGGTCACGGCGATCGTGCGGCCGTTGCCCGAGACCCCGGCGGCGGCCCCGGCGCTGCTGGCGCGGCGCAGTTCTGCATCGGCGATGGCGGCCTCGGCCTGGGCAGCCTCAAGATCCTGACGCGCGGTGATCTTGGCGTCGAAAAGCTTCTTCTCGCGCACCAAGGCCTGGCGCGCGGCCGTGGCCTTGGCCGCGGCGGCCGAGCGTTCGGCGCTGATGGCGGCGGCGTCTCGGCTTTCAATCGCGGCGATGGTCTCGCCGGCCGCAACGCTGTCGCCAAGGCGCTTGACGATGCGCACCACAGCGCCGTCGGCGCGCGCCGCCAGGGTCGCCGCGCCATTTGGCGTGGCGGCCACGGTGGCCTGGGTGACGATCGCGGCATCGAGGCCGCCGGCGGCCAGGGTGACCACCTGGATATTCTCCGAGGCGATCCGATCGCCGCTCATGGCGACGTGCGGCTTTTCACCCTTGTGATCTTCTTCGGCGGGGGCGGCAGCGGCCGGCTTTTCGGCCGGGGCCAGGAGCGTACGGCCGGCTAGCGCACCGACGCCTACGGCGAGGAGGCTGCTGACCGCGACAGCGGTGAGCAGGGTCTTCCGGTCTTGGGTCTTCATCAAGAAAATCCCCTATTGAGCGGCGGCGCGTTCGAGCGCGGCCAGGGCCTTGGCGCGATCGAGGCGCGCGGCGATGAGGTCGGTACGGGCGGCGGTCAGCGCCGTCTGGGCGTCGAGCACTTCGAGAAGGGAGAACTTCCCGGCCTCGAAGCCCTTCCGGGAAAGGTCGACTGCGGTCTGGGCCTGCGGGACGATCTTGCCGTCCAGGACGGCCAGCTTGGCGTCGGCCGCGCGCAGCGAGGCCTCGGCGTCGTTGATCGTCCGGACCGAACGCACCAGCGCCAGGCGCTCCTTAGCTTCGGCGGCCGTGGCGTCGGCGCGGGCGGCAGCGACGTTGCCCTGGTTGCGGTTGAGCACCGGGATCGGAGCGGTAAAGCCGACGGTCACGGCGGAGTCGCCCGTCTGCTCGAAGCGTCGCACGCCGGCTTGGACGGTCAGGTCAGGACGACCCGCTGCGCGCTCGCGATCGATGACCGCCTGCGCCGTCGCCTTCTCGGCGCGCGCCAGGCGCACGTCGAGCGTTTCGCCAGGATCGACGAGGGTGGTCTTGCGCTCGGCAGGCGCCACGTCCGTCAGTTCGACGGCGACATTGGCCTCTCCCCAGAGGGAGACCAGCGCCCTACGGGCCGCCAGGGCCTCGGCCTCGGCGGCAATGACGGCGGCGGCGGCCTCGCGGCTGGCGGCCTCGGCGCGCAGAGCCCTAAGCGGCGGCTCGCGGCCGCTCTCGACCAGGGTGGCTGCGACGCTGGAAAGGCCCTCGGCGCGCTGCGCCGTTTCGCGGGCCAGCACCAGACGGTCCTCGCTGGCCTGGGCCTCGGCGTAGCGCACCGTAACTTCCTGGCTAAGGTCGGCCTTGGCCATAGCGAAGCTGATACGGGCGGCATCCACTTCAGCGTCGGCGGCGGCGGCGCGAGTGCGGCGCTTGCCGCCCAGTTCCAGCCGCTGACTGACCGTCAGGGTGGTTTCGGTCGAACCGAAGCCGCCATAGGGACCAGAACCCGCGAAGTTCTCAGCCTGCAGGCCGGCTTCTGGGTTGGGCATCAGGCCGGCCTGACGGGCACGACCTTCGGCTGCGGTGACCGAGGCCTGGGCCGCGGTCACGATCGGTGATTGGGTCTGGGCGCGCGACAACGCGTCGGCCAGGGTGACAGGTTCGGCGAAGGCGCGCAGGGGCGCGCCGAAGCCGACGAGCGCCGCAACCGCGCCGAAGACGGCGGGCCGGGCAAGACGGGAGAACATGGAAAATCCCAGATTGCGTTACTGACGATGGCGGTCACGCGCGCGAGGGCGCGGCCACGTCAGGCGCGGGGAGGTTCTTTCGGACCGTCGGGAAGATTCGAGGGCGGCAAGCCCGTTTCGGCGGGCGCTAGATTTGCGCCGCTGATCTGGGCGACAACCTGCCGCACAATGATTGGCGACGCTGGAGAAACACTTTGATGGCAATGGCCGTGGATACAGGCGTCGCCGCCAGTTTCACGCTGCCCATTGCCGCCATGGTTATGAGCCGGATCGGTGACTTGCTGCCCGGGCGTGGTTTGCACCAACTCCACCGCCGAAGTATCCGATGAGCAAACCATACTATCGAGCGTCGGCACGAGCGACAGACACAGCACGAGGCAAGCGAAGATCGCCCCCATCGTGTGTTTCAGCCATGTCGACAGTCGCGCCATTCGCCCTCTTAACAGCCAACCTGCAACGCGTGAACGCGTTACATAATTACAAACATTGGGCTCATCGAGCCGATCGCCCGGCAGCAGCCTCACCGCAATCGCCGAACCTCATCCCATCGTTCTTCTCGCGCTCCGCTGCGACCACCAAAAGCCGCCGACCAGAATGACAAGCGTCAACGCCTGCGACGCCACGCCTTCAATCGTCGGGAAGAAGCCCAGCAGCTCCATGCGCGGCAGGGCCAACGGATGCAGGTCCAGAAGTCCTGCTTCCTGCAGGGCGGCCACGCCCTTGCCGGCCAGGACCACGGCCAGGATCGCCATCAGGATGGCGCTATACTCGAAGAACTTGCCGATCGGCAGGCGCTTGGAGAATCGCAGCATGGCCCAGGCGATGGCGGCCAGAACGACGATGGCGCRGCCAACGCCGGCCAGCACGGCCCCTGCCCCGCCCTGGGTCCAGAGCGCGGTCAGGAAGAGGATGGTCTCGAAGACCTCGCGATAGACAACGATGAAGGCCAGCAGGAACAGGAACCAGGCCGACTGCTTGGACAGCGCGTGGGACAGCTTCTCGCGGATATAGACCTGCCAGGCGTCGGCCTGGGCCTTGCCGTGCATCCACAGCCCCACCGAGATCAGCACCGCCGCGGCGATCACGGAGCCGAAGCCTTCGGTCATTTCACGGCTGGCGCCGCTGATCGAGATGAAGAAGGTCGCCGCCGCCCAGGTCAGGCCGCCCGCGGCCAGGGCCGCGATCCAACCGCCGTGGACGTAGGGCAGGACGTCCGACCGCTCGGCCTTGCGCAGGAAGGCGATCATCGCCACCACGATCAGCAGCGCCTCCAGCCCCTCGCGCAGCAGGATCGTGAAGGCGCCGGCGAAGCTCGACAGGCCGCTGGCCTTCTCCGGCGCCAAAGCCCGGGCCGCGGCGGCGAATAGAGCGTCCAGGCGCTCGATCTGTGCCTTGACCTCGCTTGCGGGCGCGGCCTTGCCGATGGCGCCGCGCACGTCGCCCATGGCGCCCTCGATCCGCCGCATCAGGGCCGGATCGCGCGCGCCGAGCGACGGCTCGACGGGTTCGAAGCCGTCGAGATAGGCGGCCAAGGCCAGATCGGCGGCGGCCTTGCGATCGCCGGCCTCATAGGCCTTGAGGCTGGCGGCAAGCTTCTGGCGGGCGACGTCGAGCGAGCCGCCGCCGGTGCGGATGACCACTTCGGGATGGCGGCGCAGGTAGGCGGTCAGGGCCCGCGCCTTGGTCTCGCCAACGGCGCTGGCCAGGGCGGCCGGCGTGGTCTGGGTCAGGGTCTGCAGGTCAGGAAAACGCGCCCGGACGGCGACGTCCTCGTTCCACAACGTCTCGCCGGCGGCGGCCTCGGCGTCGGTGAAGGCAAAACGGCCGACATAGAAGGCCAGGTCCCAGCGATCGTCTGACGGCAGATGCGCGAAGCTGGCCATGGCCGTGCCGTCGAGCCCCTGCTGGATCACCTGATAGAGACCAAAGACGCTGCGCTGGCGGGCGCGCTCCACGTCGGCGAAGGCGATGGGCGGCGGGTCCAGGCCCACGGCGCTGGGTCCATCGGCCTTGCCCGTCGCCCCGTGGCACGCCGCGCAGTTTTCGGCATAGAGCGCCGCGCCGCGCGCCAGGTCCGGCGCGCGCTTGGGGGCCAGAGGCGTCGGGTAGGCCGCCAGGAGATCGTTGGCCAGCGCGTGAGCCCGCGCCGAAACCACGGCCGGATCCTGCTTGGCGGCGATGGTCGCCTGCAGGCTCTCGGCCTTGGCCAGGAGGGCTGGCTGGGCCTTGGTGGCGGGCAAGCCGGAGATGCGCTCGCGCACCTGGCCGGCGAACTCGTTCATCTCGGCATATTCGGACGGGCTGATGACCTTGCCGTCCTTCACCGCGCCGGCGTAGTCGACCGACAGATAGTCGAGCAATCGCCAGGTGGTCTGGGCCGAGCTGGCCTCTTGCGCGTGCGCCATCGGCGCGACCGCGACGACGAGGATCGCCATCAGGCCGCCGAGCATCGAGGCCAGACGCCCCTTGAGACCAGTAATCATTATCAATCCATGAGCGCGAAACGGCGCGTGTGGCAAGAGCTTGGGCATGTCAGGAGAGCGCCAGTTCGGCGCGGTGCTCGGCCCGGGCCTGGCGAATGATCTGATAGGCGGAACTCAGGAAGACCCCTGCCAGCAGGACGCCGACGATCAGGTCCGGCCACCGTGAGCCGGTCAGCCAGACGAGGACGCCCGTCGCCGCGACCGCCAGACACTGGATCAGGTCGTTGCGCGTGCAGAGCCAGACCGAACGGACATTGGCGTCGCCGTCGCGATAGCGAACCAGCAGGCCCGCGGCGATCAGGTTGGCCAGCGCTCCGAAGAGACCCAGGGCCGAGATCGCTTCGCCGGACGGCGCCGCGCCGCTCCAGGCCCGCCAGGCGGCAAAGCCGGCCACAGACAGCGCGACCGCGCCAAGGCTGACGCCCTTGAAGAGCGCCGCCCCGGTGCGGATGCCCACCGACTTGCCGATGGCCCACAGGCTGATGGCGTAGGTGGCGCTGTCGGCCAGGAAATCCAGCGCGTTGGCCGACAAGGAGGCCGAGCCCTGGATCAGGCCGCCCACAAGCACGACGACGAAGCCGACGAGGTTGATCGCGATCACCCAGATCAGGGCGCGGCGGTAGGCCGGGGTGGCGCCGTCGAACTTCACTTCGGCGCCGCAACCGCAGCCCGAGGCGGCCGGCTTGCTGGAACAAGAGTCGCTCATAGCCCTGGTTCTGCATCCTCTAGTCACTAGAGGATCAAGCGCTTATTTCTCGTGATCTCGAACGGAGGTTCTATGTCGGCGCTCACCATCGGCAAGCTCGCCAAGGCGGCGGACGTGAAGGTCCCCACCATCCGCTTCTACGAACAGATCGGCCTTCTGCCGGTCCCAGATCGCACCGCGAGCGACCGTCGCATGTTCGAGGAGGCGGCGGTGCGGCGCCTCGCCTTCATCAAGCACGCCCGGCAGCTGGGCTTTCCGATCGAGGCGATCCGAACCTTGCTGGACCTGGCGGACCATCCCGACCAGGCCTGCGACGAGGCCAACACCCTGGCCAATGACCAGCTCGTGGCGGTCGACGCCAAGATCGCCCAACTGACGGCGCTCAGGACAGAGCTGAAGCGCATGGCCGACGCCGGCTGTCGCGGGTCGGCGGGCGAATGCCGGGTGATCGAAGCGCTCTCGAACCCCGCCTAGCGATCTGCCATATTCCGGCCAGATGCAAAGCCTAGCTCGTCCGGGGATCGACAAGGTCGGCCTGTCGACCTAATTACTGAGCTTGATGCGACACCTGTTCGCCCTTCTGGCCGTCCTGGCCCTGCTGATCAGCCCGATGAGCATCGCGGCTGCGCAGGTCGAGTGCGCCAAAGCCGGACCGGAAGCCATGGCCGGCATGGACGCGCCGGCCGTCAAGTCGATGGATGCCGCCAAGGCCAGCCACGACTGCTGCGACGAAAAGCAAAAGCCGCCACACCATGGCAAGGCCTGCGCTCAGGTCTGCTGGGCCATGTGCGCAACGATGAGCGCCTTGCCCACCTCACAGATCCAACTGCAGCCCGTCGAACCAATGCGCCTGACGGCCGCCCTCTCCCAACCGCTGCGCGCCCACGCGCCGCCGCGGGCCGAACGACCACCCAAACTGATCGCCTGAACCCGACCTGCGTCTGACGCAGGTCCCGCCCGCGCCGTGCCGGCGCGGTCGCGCCCTCGCGTGTCCGCGTCTCGTCACGTCCGGGATCCGAGCGCCGCCTTTGGCGGCCCTTCGAACCTTTTCAGGACGATCAAAATGCAAATCTCCAAGACCCTGGCCGCCGCCCTCGCCGCGGCCGCCCTGACCGCCATCGCCGGCTCGCCGGCCCTGGCCTCGCCGTCGAAAGAGGCGGGCTTCACCTATCGCGCCTCGCCCGCGGCGGCGAACCCCAAGGACGTCTTCCGTCACAACATCAGGGTCGCCGCGCCGGAGGCCAAGACCGAGATGGCGATGAAGAACTGCGGCTGCCCGATGATGAAGGCGCCCGCGTCAACCTCCGCTCACGGCGGCTAAGGCGGCCCGAGCCCGGCGGGATTTCCCGCCGGGCTCCACGCCCCTCGTCCGTCCTCACCTTCCACCGTGATCGGAACCCCGATGCGTATCGCCATCACCCTGGCCGCGAGCCTGCTCGCCGGCGCGGCCCATGCCGCGCCCCTCACCTACGCCCAGGCCCTCGACGCGGCCGCCGCCAACGCCCCGGCCCTGCGCGCCGCCGCCCTTCAGGTCGAAGCCGCCAGGGCCTCGGCCAAGGCTGCCGGCGCCCTGCCCGACCCCAAGCTCGCCCTGGGTCTCGACAACTTTCCGGTCTCGGGCCCGATGGCCGGACGGTTCGGGTCCGACGAGATGACCATGGGCAAGATCGGCTTTAGCCAGGACATGCCCAGCGCCGCCAAGCGCCAGGCGCGGATCGGCCGCGCCCAGGCCGACATCGCCGCGGCCGGCGCCGAGGGCGCGGTCGAAGCCCGCCAGGTCCGTATCGCCACGGCGCTGGCCTGGATCGACCTGCTCTACGCGCAGCGCAAGCTGGCCGCGCTGGACGGCGTGATCGCTCAGCTGGCCCCGCTATGGACCGCCGCGCCGTCCGGCGTCGCCTCGGGTCGGTCCAGGCCGGCCCAGGCGCTGGAGGCGGCGCAGATGCGCGCGGCCCTGGAGGATCGTCGCAGCGAGGCGGCCTCGGCGCTGGGCCGCGCCCGCGCCATGCTGACGCGCTGGACGGGAGACGCCGATCCCATGGCCAGCGGCCCGGCGCCCGATCTCGACATCGCCCCCGCCGACCTTCGGGCGGCGATCGACCGTAACCCCACCGTGCTGGCCAGGGACGCCGCAGCGCGCCAGGCCCGGGCCGATGTCGACCTAGCCAAGGCCGACAAGCGTCCCGACTGGAGCTGGGACGTCGCCTACCAGAGACGGGACCCGATGTTTGGCGACATGGTCTCGGCCGGGGTCAGCATCAGCCTGCCGCTCTGGGGCAAGAGCCGCCAGGATCCGATGATCGCCGCCCGCGCCGCCAGCGCCGGCCGCGCCGACGCCCAGCGCGAAGACGCCCGGCGCGCCCTGGCCGCCCAGCTCGAAGCCGATCTCGCCGATCACGTCATGCACCATGAGCAATGGCTGCGCGCGCGCGACACCTTGCTGCCGCTCGCCAAGCAGAAGGCCGACCTGGAGACCGCCGCCTATGGCGCCGGCGCGGCGGGCCTGCCCGACGTGCTGACCGCCTTTGCCGGCATGGCCGACGCCCAGCTCACCGCTCTCGATCGCGAGGCCGCCGTCGCCATCGACGCCGCCCGCCTGACCCTGACCTACGGAAGCGACGCCCAATGACCCCGCCTCTCTCGATGAAGGTCCTGCTCGGGAGCGCCGCGGCCCTGGTCGTGCTGGCCGGCGCCGGCGGCTACGGCCTGGCGCGCCTGACCGCCAAACCCGCCTCGACGGCCGCCCCGGCCGACGCGCGCAAGGTGCTCTACTGGTACGACCCGATGGTCCCGGCCCAGCACTTCGACAAGCCCGGCAAGTCGCCGTTCATGGACATGCAGCTGGTCGCCAAATACGCCGACGAGGTCACTGCGACCGGCCCCGCGCCGGGCGTCAGCATCGATCCGTCGGCCACCCAGAACCTCGGCATGCGCCTGGCCACCGCGGAGGAAGGCATGCTCACCGGAGGGCTAACGGCCACCGGAACCGTCGACTTCAACCAGCGCGATGTCGCCGTGGTCCAAGCCCGCAGCGGCGGGTTCGTACAGCGGGTCTATGGCCGCGCGCCTGGCGACGTCATCACCGCCGGCGCGCCGCTGGCCGACCTGCTGGTCCCCGAATGGGGCGGCGCCCAGGCCGAGTACCTGGCCGTCCGCCGCACGGGCGATGCGGCCCTGACCGCCGCTGCCCGCCAGCGCCTGAGGCTGCTGGGCATGCCCGACGGCGTGGTCGCCGGCCTCGATCACGACGGCCGGCCGCGCACCACGATCACCATCACCGCGCCGCTGGGCGGGGTCGTCTCCAAGCTCGACGTTCGGGCCGGCATGACCGTGGCGACGGGCCAGACCCTGGCCGAGATCAACGGCCTCTCCAAGGTCTGGATCACCGCCGCCGTGCCCGAGGCGCAAGGCGGCCAGCTGCGTCAAGGCCAGAGCGTGAGCGTGACCCTGGCGGCCTATCCGGGCGAAACCTTGCGCGGGACGGTCCAGGCCGTTCTTCCGCAGGTCCAGGGCGACAGCCGCACCCTGCAGGCACGGGTCGAGCTGCCCAACCGCGACGGCCGCCTGAAGCCTGGCATGTTCGCCACCGTCGCCTTCGACGGCGGTAGGCAAGCCGCCCTGCTGGTTCCGTCCGAGGCGGTGATCCGCACCGGCGCGCGCAACGTGGTGATGCTCGCCGTGGAGGGCGGCCGCTTCCAGGCGGTGGAGGTCCGAACCGGCCGCGAAGCCGGCGGCCAGACCGAGATCCTGCAGGGCCTGTCGCCTGGCCAGAAGGTCGTCGCCTCGGGCCAGTTCCTGGTCGACTCCGAGGCCAGCCTGGCGGGTCTGCAGGTCCGCCCGCTGCCGCCGCCCAGTCCGCCCATGCCGTCGGACATGATGACCATGGCCAAGCCCATGACACCCGCCAGGTCCATGGCGCCGGCCAAGCCCGCCTTGTTCGAAGCGACCGGTCGCGTCGAGCAGATCGGCCAGAGCAGCGTCACCCTCTCGCATGGTCCGGTGCCGGCGCTTGGCTGGCCGCCCATGACCATGGCCTTCCGCGCCGACCCGATGCTGCTCAAGGGCCTGAAGGTCGGCGACCAGGTCAGCTTCGGCTTCGACCAGCCGCCCGCCGGAGCAACGGTGCGGCGCATCGCCAAGACCGGAGGCGCGCAATGATCGCCGCCCTGATCCGCTGGTCGGTCGCCAACCGCTTCTTCGTGCTGCTGGGCGCTTTGGCCCTGATCGTCGCGGGCGGTCTGGCCGTCCGCTCGACCGCGATCGACGCCCTGCCTGATCTTTCCGACACCCAGGTGATCATCCGCACCAGCTATCCGGGCCAGGCCCCGCAACTGGTCGAAAACCAGGTCACCTATCCCCTGGCCACCACCATGCTGTCGGTGCCCGGCGCCAAGACCGTGCGCGGCTATTCGTTCTTCGGCGACAGCTTCGTCTACGTGATCTTCGACGACAAGACCGACCTCTATTGGGCCCGCTCGCGGGTGCTGGAATATCTCAACCAGGTCCAGTCGCGCCTGCCTGAAAGCGCGCGGCCGGCGCTGGGCCCGGACGCCACCGGGGTCGGCTGGGTCTACGAATACGCCCTGGTCGACCGCACCGGCGGCCATGACCTGAGCCAGCTTCGCTCCCTGCAGGACTGGTTCCTGCGCTATGAGCTCAAGACCCTGCCGGGCGTGGCCGAGGTCTCGGCGATCGGCGGCATGGTCCGCCAGTACCAGGTCGTGCTCGATCCGCAGAAGCTGGCCAGCTACGGCGTCACCCACCAGGCGGTCATCGCCGCGCTGAAAGGCGCCAACGCCGAGGCCGGCGGCTCGGTGCTGGAGCTGGGCGAAGCCGAGTACATGGTCCGCGCCACCGGCTATCTGAAGACCCTCGAGGACTTCCAGGCTGTGCCGCTGAAGACCGCGGCCGGCGGCGTGCCGGTGCGCCTGGGCGACGTGGCCACCATCCAGGTCGGCCCGGAGATGCGGCGGGGCGTGGCCGAACTGAACGGCCAGGGCGAGGTCGCTGGCGGCGTCGTGATCCTGCGCTCGGGCGAAAACGCCCGCACCACGATCGCGGCGGTGAAGGCCAAGCTGGCCGAACTGAAGAAGAGCCTGCCGCCCGGCGTCGAGGTCGTCACCACCTATGACCGATCGGCCCTGATCGACCGCGCCGTCCACAACCTGACCGGCAAGCTCCTGGAGGAGTTCCTGGTCGTGGCCCTGGTCTGCGCCCTCTTCCTGGGCCATCTGCGCTCGGCCCTGGTGGCGATCCTCTCCCTGCCGCTGGGGGTTCTGGCCGCCTTCCTGGTGATGAAGAGCCAGGGCGTGGACGCCAACATCATGTCGCTGGGCGGCATCGCCATCGCCATCGGGGCCATGGTCGATGCGGCCGTGGTGATGATCGAGAACGCCCACAAGAAGCTGGAGCGCTGGGCGCACGAACACCCCGACCAGCCGCTGGACGGCGAGACACGCTGGAAAGTGATCACCGAGGCCGCCGCCGAGGTGGGGCCGGCGCTGTTCTTCAGCCTCCTGATCATCACCCTGTCGTTCATCCCGGTCTTCACCCTGCAGGCCCAGGAAGGCCGCCTCTTCCGCCCGCTGGCTTTCACCAAGACCTACGCCATGGCGGCGGCGGCGATCCTGTCGGTGACCCTGATCCCGATCCTCATGGGCTATCTGATCCGCGGCAAGATCCCCGACKAGACGGCCAATCCGATCAATCGCGCGCTGACGGCGGCCTATCGCCCGCTGCTGGACCGGGTGATGCGCCGTCCCAGGACCACGCTGGTCGTCGCCCTGCTGGCCTTCACCACCACGGCCTGGCCGCTGGCCCATCTGGGAGCCGAGTTCATGCCCAACATGGACGAAGGCGACCTGCTCTACATGCCTTCGGCCCTGCCGGGCCTGTCGGCGGCCAAGGCCGGCGAACTGCTCCAGCAGACCGACCGGATGATCAAGACCGTGCCGGAAGTCGAGAGCGTGTTCGGCAAGGCCGGACGGGCCGAAAGCGCCACCGACCCCGCGCCGCTGGAGATGTTCGAGACCACCATCCGCTTCAAGCCGCGCGACCAGTGGCGGCCGGGCATGACGCCTGACAAGCTGGTCGCCGAGCTGGACCAGCGGGTGCGCGTCCCGGGTCTCACCAATGTCTGGGTCCCGCCGATCCGCAACCGCATCGACATGCTGGCCACCGGCATCAAGAGCCCGATCGGGGTCAAGGTGTCCGGAGCCAGCCTCGCCGAACTCGATCGGATCGCCCAGGAGGTCGAGCATGTCGCCAAGGACGTGCCCGGCGTCAGCTCGGCTCTGGCCGAGCGCCTGACCGGCGGACGCTATGTCGATGTCCGCATCGACCGGGCGGCCGCCGCGCGGTTCGGGCTGAACATCGACGATGTGCAATCGATCGTCTCGGGCGCGATCGGCGGCGAGACCATCGGCCAGACGGTCGAGGGCCTGGCCCGCTATCCGATCAGCGTCCGCTATCCACGCGAACTGCGGGGCAGCCTGGAAGGCCTGCGCGCTCTGCCAATCCTCACCCCGAGCGGCGCGCAGATCACCCTGGGCAGCGTGGCGGATGTCCGGATTGCCGACGGCCCGCCGATGCTCAAGAGCGAGAACGGCCGGCCGACGACCTGGGTCTATGTCGACGTTCGGGATCGCGATCTGGCCTCGGTCGTCGCCGACCTGCGACAAGCGGTCGACCGGAAGGTGCGGCTGTCGCCCGGCGTCAGCCTCTCCTATTCGGGTCAGTTCGAATATCTGCAACGCGCCGCCGACCGGCTGAAGATCGTCGTCCCGGCCACCCTGCTGATCATCTTCGTGCTGCTGTACGTGATCTTCCGCCGCTTCGACGAGGCGGGACTGATCATGGCCACCCTGCCCTTCGCCCTGACCGGCGGGATCTGGACGCTGTACCTGGCGGGCTTCCACCAGTCGGTGGCCACCGGCGTTGGGTTCATCGCCCTGGCCGGGGTTTCGGCCGAGTTCGGAGTGGTGATGCTGATCTACCTCAAGCACGCCATGGACGCCCTGGGGCCCAACCCGACGCCAGACCAGGTCGCAGCAGCGGTACGCGAAGGCGCCCTGCTGCGCGTGCGGCCCAAGGCCATGACCGTGGCGGTGATCCTGGCGGGCCTGGCGCCGATCCTCTGGGGCCATGGCGCGGGCTCGGAGGTCATGAGCCGCATCGCCGCTCCGATGATCGGTGRCATGCTGACCGCGCCGCTGCTGTCGATGTTCGTGATCCCGGCCGGCTACTTGCTGCTGCGTCGGCGTGGCGGCCGAGCCAAGCCTTCCGGCAACGAGACCCCGCCCCGCCTCCTAGGCTCAGGTGTCTGATCTTGCCGCTCACAAAGCCAAGGCCAATCATCGCCGGGCCCAATCCTTCCCTGGCGGCGGGATACGTCAGCCTGCCTGTCAACTTCGGCCAAGCTTGAGAAATATTCACCCGCCATGAGGGGATCGCCTGATCGCCGCGTATCGTATCAGAAGGCCTAGGCATTGGAGCGTATGGATGAGCGGTTCACACCCCCACCACGAACACCCTCACGAGACCTCGGCCCAGGCAGTCAAGGATCCGGTCTGCGGGATGGAGGTCGACCCGCAAACCGCGGCCGAACACCGAGCGTTTGAAGGCCAGACCTATCACTTCTGCTCGACCGGCTGCGCGCGCAAGTTCGACGTCGAGCCTGCCCGCTATGCCGGTTCGCTTCGCGCGGAACCCAACCCCGAGACCGCCGCCAAACCCGCCCCAGCCGGCGCGATCTACACCTGCCCGATGCACCCCCAAATCCGCCAGGTCGGGCCTGGCAATTGCCCGATTTGCGGCATGGGCCTGGAACCGGTGACGGCGAGCGCCGAGAACGGTCCCAACCCCGAACTGCGCAGCATGACCATCCGTTTCTGGATCGGCTTGGCGCTGGCCGCACCGGTGTTTGCGCTGGAGATGGGCGGCCACGTGGGTTTGATGGCCCTAAACCTCTCCCCCCATCTGTCCAACTGGATCCAACTAGCGCTGGCGACACCGGTCGTCCTGGGGTGCGGCTGGCCGTTCTTCGAGCGCGGCGCGCGCTCGCTCATCACCCGCCAGCTCAACATGTTCACCCTGATCGCCATGGGGATCGGCGTGGCCTGGGCCTACAGCGTGGTGGCCACCCTGGCGCCCGGCCTCTTTCCTGCAGCCTTCCGCCGCTCCGACGGCTCGGCTCCGATCTATTTTGAAGCCGCTGCGGTGATCACCGTCCTGGTTCTGTTGGGACAGGTGATGGAGCTGCGAGCGCGCGAGAACACTTCCGGGGCCATCAAAGCGCTGCTCAACCTTTCCCCCAAAACCGCCCGCCGCGTGGTCGGCGAAGACGATATCGAGGTCAAGGTCGAGGACATCGAAGTCGGTCACCAGTTGCGTGTCCGCCCCGGCGAAAAGATCCCCGTCGATGGCCATGTCGAGACCGGCGAGGCTTCCGTCGACGAAGCCCTGGTCACCGGCGAGTCCATGCCCGTCCACAAAGCCCAGGGCGACAAGGTCATCGGCGGATCGCAAAACAAGACCGGCTCGTTCGTGATGGTCGCCGACAAGGTCGGATCCGACACCCTGCTGGCTCAAATCGTCTCCATGGTCGCCGAAGCCCAGCGTAGCCGCGCGCCGATCCAGCGGATGGCCGATCGCGTGTCTGGCTGGTTCGTGCCTGCGGTGATCTTGGTGGCTTTGGTCGCCTTCGTGGCCTGGGCGATCTTCGGACCGCCCCCGAGCATGGCCTTCGCCTTGGTCTCCGCCGTGTCGGTGCTGATCATCGCCTGTCCATGCGCCCTGGGACTGGCCACGCCCCTCTCCATCATGGTCGGGGTGGGGCGCGGAGCCAGCGCAGGCGTGCTTATCAAGAATGCCGAGGCGCTCGAACGCTTCGAGAAAATCGACACCCTGGTGATCGATAAGACCGGCACCCTGACCGAAGGTCGTCCGGCGGTGACGCAGGTTCGCCCCCTGCCCGGCTTCACTGAAGATGAGATCCTGCAACTGGCCGCCAGCCTCGAGCGCGCCAGCGAACACCCCCTCGCCGACGCTATTGTTCGGGCAGCGGCTCAACGCGACCTGCCGCTCCAGCAACCCGAGGATTTCGACTCTCCCGTTGGCAAGGGCGTCCTGGGCAAGATCGACGGCCGCCCCATGGCCATCGGCTCCTCGCGGTTCCTCGACGAGCAAGGCATCTCCACTGAAGCCCTGACCGCTCAGGCCGACGCTTTGCGACGCGACGGCGCCACCGCGATCTTCGTCGCCATCGATGGCGCGGCCGCAGCCGTGCTGGCGATCGCCGATCCGATCAAGCCGACCACTCAGAGCGCCGTCGCCGCCCTCAAGGCCCAAGGCTTGCGGATCGTCATGCTGACTGGCGACAACCGTACGACCGCCCAGGCCGTCGCCAAGAGCCTGGGAATCGACGAGGTCGAAGCCGACGTGCTGCCTGAGGAGAAGGCCGCTGTCGTCAACAAGCTGCGCGCCGAAGGCCGCAAGGTCGCCATGGCCGGCGATGGGGTCAACGACGCCCCTGCCTTGGCGGCGGCGGAGGTCGGCGTGGCGATGGGCGCTGGCTCGGACGTGGCCATCGAGAGCGCCGGCGTCACCTTGCTGCACGGCGATCTTGAGGGACTGGTAAAGGCCCGCCACCTGTCGCGCGCGGTGATGGGCAACATCCGCCAAAACCTGTTCTTCGCCTTCGCCTACAACGTCGCGGGCGTGCCGGTCGCGGCCGGTTTGCTCTATCCGGTCTTTGGCTGGCTTCTGTCGCCGGCGATCGCCGCCGCGGCCATGGCGCTGTCTTCGGTCAGCGTGGTTGGAAACGCGCTGCGACTTCGAGCGGTCCGTCTCTAGGCGCTCACATCATTTTTTGAGGGGGCGGCCCAAGCGCTGCGTATCCCTCTACTGAGAAACGGGTGCGACGGACCTGATCCGTCCGCAACCCGGCTCTCTCGTAATAATAATTGTGTATAGCGACGAATATTTCGGCGCATGAATAGTCATGTCAAAACAATGTCTGACATTGTTTGCGAATAAACTCGAATCTAATCGACATTCGCGCCATGATTGATGAGATTTAATTCACATATTTTCGCGATAATGCGCGCACAAAATCTGATCAAACGGAATCAAAATTGTAAGCCGATACAAACCATCCACTCGAATAATTCGACGCTGGAAAAATAACCATCAGGCGATAGATATAATCTGAAATGTTGTGAATTTTTCAGCGTAATCCCGGAAAAAACACCAACCCTTCCCGAGAAACGCTGAATTTCGGGAATATTATGCCCTCGAATTTTCCCCATTATGTATATACATAGCTTGACGCGATGAGGGCTCGATCCCGAGCATGTTTCCGTGCCGCCACCGTTGGGCGGGATCGGAAACACGAGGGGGATCAGTCGATGAACTGGCATTTCAAGCGGGCGCTGCTGGCTGGCGCCATGGCTACGGCGTCGTTCAGCGGATGGGCGGCGCAAGCTCAGGAGGCCAGCAACGTCGAAGAAGTCGTCGTCACCGGAACCCGGATCAAACGCCAGGACATCAGCGGCGTCGGGCCAGCAACGGTGATTTCGCAGGAGCAGGTCGAGCGCTCCGGCGTCAACAACGTCGAAGCGCTCCTACAGCGCCTGCCGGCCTCGGCCGGCAACGCGGGCAACCAAACCAACGCCTACTGGACGGGCAACGGCTACGGCACCGCGCAGGTCAATCTTCGGGGCCTGGGCATCAATCGCACCTTGACCCTGATCAACGGCCGTCGCGTGGTCAACGGCGGCACAGGCGCCAATAGCGCGCCCGACCTGAACATGATCCCGACGGCGATCATCGGCCGCATCGACGTTCTGAAAGACGGGGCCTCGGCCATCTACGGCGCCGATGCGGTCGCCGGGGTCGTCAACATCGTCACGCGCACGAACGTCGAAGGCCTCACCCTGACCGGCAAGTACGGCGTCACCGACGAAGGCGACGGCGACGAATACGCTCTGGACGCGCTGTGGGGCATGCACAGCGACCGCGGCTCGGTCACCGCCGCGATCACCTGGCAGAAGACCGAAGCGGTCAACCTGGCCAGTCGCGCGCCCTGCGGTCTGGGTGAGGTCGGCGGGGCGCTGACCTGCGTGTCATCAGCCTCCACGATTGGTGGACGCGCGGTCCTGCCCAACGGCCAGCAGATCAATTTCAACCAGACGCCCGGCGGCAACGGCAATTTCTACGAGCCCTACAGCGCCGCCAAGCACAACTTCAATTCCAATCCCTTCCTCAACGCCGTCAGCCCCATTGAACGCTTCAGCACAGCGCTGCTGACCGACTACAAGCTGAACGACAAGGTGACGCTGTTTGGCGAGGCGTTCTTCACCCATCGCCAAAGCCATCAGATCGCCTCGCCCGGCACCCTGCGCAACCTGGCGATCTCGGCGACCAACCCGACCAACCCGACCGGGCAGAACATCACGCTCGTGCAGCGGCGCCTGGCCGAACCTGGCCCGCGGATCTTCTCCCAAAGCGTCGACACCTACCGCTTCGTGGGCGGCGCCCGCGGCGAACTGGGCGGCGACTGGAGCTGGGAAGCCGCCGCCAACTGGGGTCGGACGACCGGCGTCGACGGCATGACCAATATCGCCAATCTCGAACGGGTGGCCAACTCGATCAATCCGGCGATCTGCAGCACCACGCCGGGCGCGGCAATTCCCTGCGCCGACTATCTTGGCGCGGGAGATCTGACGCCAGCGGCTCTGAAATACATCCTCTTCAACTCGCGCGACACCGGCGGCAACGAGCAACGCAGCATCACGGCCGATGTCTCCGGCTCGCTGCTGACGCTTCCGGCCGGCAAGCTGAGCGTCGCCGCCGGCGTGGTCTATCGCGAGGAAAAGGGTTGGCGCGACCCCGACGCCCTGACCGTGCTGGGCATCGCCAACACCAACCAGCAAGACCCGATCTCCGGCCAGGTGTCGACCAAGGAAGCCTATGTCGAGCTGTCAGCGCCGTTGCTGGCCGACCTACCCATGGTCCGGACGCTCGAACTCAACGGCGCCGTGCGCTACTCCGACTATGACCTCTTCGGCTCGAACGAGACCTACAAGGTCGGGGTCAATTGGGGCGTCGTGGAGGGCCTGCGGCTTCGGGCGACCTATGGAACCGGCTTCCGGATCCCTAGCGTCCCGGAGCTGTTCGGCGGGGTCGCCGAAGGCAACTTGACCACCACCGATCCCTGCAGCCGCTATGGTAGCAGCACCAACGCCACCCTGGTGGCCAACTGCCGGGCCAGCGGCGTGCCGGCCAACTATGTTCAGCTCGGCAACACCGTGCTGACCACCGTCGGCGGCAACAGCGCCCTGCAGCCGGAAAGCGCCAAGACCCTGACGGTCGGCGCGGTCCTGCAACCGGCCTTCATCCCCAAACTGTCGGTCACGGTCGACTATTTCGACATCAAGATCTCGGACGCCATCCGCTCGATCCCGGGCTCGACGAAGCTGGCGGTCTGCTATGCCTCGGTCAATCTGAGCCACCCGTTCTGCGGCCCGGCCAACTTCACCCGCAGCACCCTGACGGGCGAGATCAACTTCCTGTCTTCGCAGCCCTCCAACGCCGGGCGCGAGCAGATGCGTGGCGTCGACATCGGCGTCCGATACGATTTCGACGTCCGGGGCCTGGACGCCAGCATCGACTGGAACACCACCTATCTGGACAAGTACGTGATCACGCCGTTCCAAGGCGCCACCCCGATCGTCTTCGACGGCCATATCGGCGGCGGCAACGGCGGCTATCCTCACTGGCGATCCAGCCTCAACGCCTCGCTGCAAAGCCCGCGCTGGTCGGCCAACTATTCGGTGCAGCTGATCGGCAAGGCCACCGACTTCAACGCCGCGCCCACCGACATCGGCTACCGCTCGCCCAATGTCTTCTACCACAACGCTCAGTTCGCCTATCGCCTCGGAACCCGCGCGGGCCTGACGGTCGGGGTCGACAACCTCTTCGACAAGAAAGCGCCCTTCATCAAGAGCTGGACCGACGGCAACACCGACACCATGACCTACGACCTGCTGGGTCGTCGCGGTTACCTCAAGCTCACCTATCATTTCGACTAATCAAAGGGGACCGTCGGCCAAGCCTAGCTTGGCCGACCACATTCGATCATGGCCAACAAAAAGAAACCGGCGATCCGCTGGCCAGCCCTGGCCCGCAAAACCCACAAATGGCTCGCGCTGATCATTGGCGTTCAAGCGCTCTTCTGGATGCTGAGCGGCCTCTACATGACCGCCGTCCACATCGACATCATCCACGGCGACGCCCTAGTGCGCCCCGCCCCCGTGACGCCGATCGATCCATCCAGCGTGCGCGATCCAAGCGAGATATTGAGTCGCTACCCGGCGGCCAGCACGATCAAGCTCGATACTCAGCTTGGCGCGCCGGTCTTTGTCGTCGGCGAAGGCAAGCAGCGCACACTCGTCGATGCGCGTTCAGGCCGCCCGCTGTCGCCGCTGGATCGCGCGGCCGCCGAGGCACGCGCCCGGGCGCATTACGCCGGCGCGGGTTCAATCGTAAAATCCGATCTGCTCAGCGTCATTCCTAGCGAGATCAAAGGCCGCCCCGCGCCCATCTGGCGGATCGAGTTCGCCGGGCGCTGGCGCCCGACGCTCTACATCTCTCCCCAGACCGGAGAGCTGGTGGCCAAACGCCACGATCTTTGGCGCGCCTTCGACTTCGTGTGGATGTTCCACATCATGGACTACGAGGCACGGGTCGACGTCAACAACCTGCTCCTGCGCACCGCAGCCTGGATGGCGGTGGCCACCTCGCTCACGGGAGCCTGGCTCCTGATCTTCAGCTTCCGTCGCAAGCGCCGTGTGCGCAAACTCGCCTAAGGGGTGACCTGTGTTTCTGATCCGCACCCTGCACAAATGGTTCGGCCTGATCCTTGGACTGCAATTTCTGCTCTGGTCCATAAGCGGGGCGATGATGGCCATGCTCGACGCCAAGAAAGTCGCGGCCGAGAGCAGTGAGCGCGCGCCGCCTTCGCTGGCGCGTCCCCACACGCCCATCGCGCTCGCATCCCTGGCCCAAACCCTCGAGGCGCCCATCCTGCGCGCCCGGCTTCGCCCGCTGGGCGAACAGTATGTCTACGAGATCGAAACGCCGATCGATCTGCGCCTGTTTGATGCGACCACCGGCGCCCCCGTCACCATCGACGCCCCGCGCGCAAAAGCCCTGGCGCAAGGCAGCTATGCCGGCGTTGGCGTCCCGACTTCCATCCAGATCGTCGAAAAGCCCAGCGGCGAAGTCCGCGGCGTGCCGCTGCCGGTCTGGCGGGTCGGATTTGATGACCTTGAGCATACCGCGCTCTTTGTCGATCCGCGCACGGGATCGATCCATCACCGGGTCAACGACACCACCCGAACCTGGAACCTCTTTTGGATGATCCACATCATGGACTACCCCACGGGCGCCAGCTTCAATCACCMCTTGATCATCACCGTCGCCACCGGGTGTCTCTGGCTGGCCCTGAGCGGTTTCATCCTGCTGTTCCGCAGCTTCCGCCGGCAGGATTTCGCCTATGTCCTGGACCCCATCGACAAGCTGCGAGGTCGCTGATGCCCGCTCCGCCCGCTTCCTTGTCCGCCTCGGCCGAAAGCCTTCACGGGCGCATCAAGGCCGATATCGCCGAGAAGATCCTCTCGGGCGCCTGGCCGCCAGGGCACCGCATACCGGCCGAGCACGAACTCATGCGCCGGTTCGACTGCTCGCGGATGACGGTCAGCAAGGCCCTGTCCAAGCTCGTCGACAGCGGCCTGATCGTCCGCAGGCGTCGCATGGGCACCTTCGTCTCCAGACCCAGGATCCATTCCGCCGTCCTGGATATTCCCGACATCCAGGCCGAGGTGCGCGCTCGCGGACAGGTCTACGCGTACATCCTGCTTAGCCGCCGCATTCGGCCCGTCACGCGGCGGGAGGCTCTCGAATTCGACCTTCCCGAGACCTGCGAGGTCCTGCTGCTTCGCTGCCTGCACAAGGCCAATGATCGTCCGTTCGCCCTGGAAGAGCGGCTGATCAGCCTGGACGCCGTGCCCGAAGCGCAAGGCGTGGAGTTTGCCGTCATGCCCCCAGGCACCTGGCTGCTGCGAACGGTCCCATGGACGGAGGCCGAGCACCGCATCAGCGCGGTGGCGCCGACCAGAGCCGTAGCCCAGGCGCTGCACCAGGATTCGACGAGCGCCTGCTTGCGCCTGGATCGCCGCACCTGGCGCTCGGGCGCGGGCGTGACCCATGTCAGCCTGCTCTTTCCAGGCGACGCTTTTGATCTGGTCGCACGCTTCACCCCAAACTCGGCTCATCCCTGAGGGCCATCGCCCTGCCCCAGATCGCGGCGGGAAACACCATCGTCGCCGGAGCCACGGCGCTGTGATCGGTCAACGGCCGGGCTAAGGCCAGGCGCCTGCGCCCGTACCCGATCAGGCTTCGGCATCGGCCGGGGACGCGATGGAAACTTGAGGGAGATCAAGCTGGCCTGCGTAGAGATTCACGCAAGCCAACCTCCCAGAGGATCCCTCTTATGTCCCTGCGCTACACCTCGCTGATCGCCGCCGCGGCGATGACCCTCATCGCCGGCCAAGCCAGCGCCCACGCCAAGCTGGTGACGTCCAATCCGGCGGCCGACGCCACCATCGCCGCCCCCAGCACCATCATCCTGACCTTCAACGAAACCCTGGTGCCGGCCTTCACCTCGTTCGAACTGGCCAAGGCCAGCGGCGGCGCCGTGAAGGTCAAAACCACCGTGGCGGCCGACAAGAAAACGGTCACCGGCGTCCCCGCCGGCAAGCTCTCGCCGGGCGTCTACAAGGTCAGCTGGCACGCGGCCGCCTCGGGTGATGGGCACCGTATGGAAGGTTTCTTCAACTTCACCGTGAAGTAACGATGGAACCGATTGTCGACGTTCTACGGCTCGCCCAGTTCGCGGCCGCATTCGTCCTCACCGGCGGAGCGCTTTTTGCGCTCCGCTCCCTTCCCGCCCATGGCCCCGTGAGCGCCTCGGCGCTCGGATGGCCGCGAACCCTGCTGATCCAATCGGGCGCCGCGCTGGCGCTACTGTCCGTGGCCGGGCTCATAGCCCAAACCGCCATAGTCGCCGGATCCCTGGCTACGGTCTTCGAGCCTGAGACCGTCAAAGCCGTCCTCACCAGCATGGACATGGGTCCAGCCTCGGTCATTCGCGCCCTGTCGGCGCTGCTTGCCGCCGTCGCCCTCTTGTTCATGCCCTCCCGAGCCGGCTTTGCCGCGGCCCTGGCGCTTGGTCTCATCGCCACGGCCAGCTTCGCCTGGATGGGCCATGGCGCAGCTAGCGAAGGCCCGGGGGCGATGCTGCATCTCATTGCCGATATCGTTCACCTCGTCGCCGCGGCGGCCTGGATCGGCGCCCTGGCGATCTTCGCCCGCATGGCGTTTGAACGGCGCCGCTCGCCCGAAAACACCCAGGCGTTTCACAACGCCCTGGAGGGCTTTGCGGGTCTTGGATCGGTCATTGTCGCGCTGCTGATCGGGACCGGGCTGGTCAATAGCTGGTTCCTCGTCGGCCCGGCGGGCCTGCCGGAACTCGTAACCACGCCTTACGGCAAACTTCTGCTGCTGAAGCTTGGCCTTTTCATCGCCATGCTCGGCCTGGCCGGCGCCAACCGCCTCCACCTGACCCCTGCGCTCAAGGCGGCAAAAGACGATCCGACGCGCACCGCAGCGGCCATCGCGGCCCTGCGCAGCAGCCTGATCCTGGAGGCCGGCGCGGCCATCGCCGTCCTGGCCGCCGTCGCCTGGCTTGGCCGCATGAGCCCGATCACGGGCCCATGACGGCTCGCCGAGCCCGTCGTCAAATGACGGGCTCGGCGTCGGCCTCGCCGACCGGACGCCGCGCGAACGGGTCCCGGGCCCGCAGCCAGTCCCGGGCAGGTCGCTCCACCAGATGATACACAGCCATCGACACGACCAGACACACGCCAAACACCCCGATCCAGGCCAGCCAGGCCCTGCCCCCGGTCAAGCCGGGCGTGAGACGGTCCAGCAAGTGAAAATAGGCGATGTCGATCGGCAAGTGCGTCATGTAGACCGCATAGGAAACCTCGCCCAGATAGACGAGCGGCCGGGCCGACATCACGCCCTGAACCGATCCCTTGGCGGCCTCGGCCAGGAAAAAGATCAAGGCCGCCAGAGCTGGCCAAATCACCAGATCGCTGAGCCTCAAGCTCGCCACCGCCACGATCCAGCCCGTCGCCGCCAGCGCCCCGGTCATCGCCCAGCGCCGCGCGATATGGGTCGAAAGACCCAGCCGATGCAGCGCCGCCCCCATCAGGAATGCCGGCACGATCCGCGCGAGCCCCCCTTGGGCGGTCATGTCCGTGAGCAGCAAACCCCTGGCCTGCGTGGCCAAGAACAGAGCCCCGAACACCACAAAACTCAGTCCGACCAGCACCAGCGGACGACGCCGCAGCCGGATCGACACCGCCGCCGCCAGCGGAAAGAACAGATAGGCGAACCACTCAGCCGAGATCGACCATGAGGGAAAGTTCCACTGCACGGTGGGCGTCGTCCCCCAGGCGTGGATCAGCAGCAGATGCTGAGGGATGACCCTTGGATCAAAAGCCACCGGATCGAACCGCGCGCCCAACCTCAGCGCCGCCAGCCAGATGAGGATCGTCGCGCCCAAGGTCACCAAGTGAACCGGATAGACGCGCGCGAGACGCGCCCACAGGAACGAACGATAATTGAAGCGCCGGTGCTCCACAGCACGGGTGTAGACGTGGCTGAGGATGAAGCCCGACAGGATGAAAAACAGATCCACCCCCAGATAACCCTTGGCCACCAGGCCTGTGTGCCCGAGCCCAAGGTCGAGATGGTTCCGGAAGTGGTAGACCAGAACCCACAGCGCCGCGCAGATGCGCAACGACGTCAGCGGGCGAATGTCGCTTGGATACACGGTTTGCTTCCCCCGTTTCGAGAACGGCGGCAGGCTTTGGACGCCCTGGCCGCGTAGACCGCTACGCACGCGCGACGGCGTTCCCTCGTCGGGGAGGATCGAAAAATGTCAGTGTTCGCCGAGCAACTCGGCTAGGCGCTTGCGCGCGCGGTAGGCGCGGGTCTCGATCGTCTTGATGCTGACGTCGAGGATCTTGGCCGCTTCCTGCTGAGAAAACCCATCAAGATAGGTCAGGATCAACGGCTCCTTCAGGTTGGTCGGCAGGCTCGCGATCGCCGCCTCGAGCCGACCGGCCTCCTGCGCCTCCAGCATCGTCGTCTCAGGGCCAGGCCCCGCGTCGGCGTAGTCTGGCGAACCGGGCGCATCGATCGAGCGCTCTCCCATCACCAGACGGCGAACCAGCAGTCGGCGCCCTCGATCGCGACACTTGTTGAGCGCAATAGCGCGCAGCCAGGCAGGAAACGGCCGCGCCGGGTCGTAGCGTCCAAGCGCTCTCCAGGCCGCAACGAAGGTCTCCTGGACGACATCTAGCGCGGCGTCGGCGTCGCCGACATGGCGGCGCGCAAACACAAACAGCGCCCCCTTGTGGCGGCGCATCAACTGGCTGAACGCTCGTTCATCTCCTTCGGCGGCGCGACGCGCTAACGCGCTGTCGTCGTCCGCCTTGCTCGGCTCGGTCACGTCGCGTCGTTCGTCAGAGCTTCGGTGACACGACGATCGAAGGTCTTGGCCTGTTCAGGCGTCAGCACCGTACGCATTTCCAAAACGTGCTGCACAGTCTCCTTTTGCAGCTCCCCCATCGCCACGTGGAAGCGCTCGACCGCAGCAACGACCTCCGGCGAGTAGCTGTGCTTGCTCTGAATGGCGGCGGCCAGCTGAGCATTGGCCGCCCGCAACTCGGCCTCACGCGCTTTGCGCCGAACCGAGAAATCCTGTTCCAGCACCTCCAGGCGCTTTTCCTGATCGGGGCTGAGCTTTAGTTCATGGTGGACGATCTCATGCACCGAGCCGGGCGCGCGCCGATCCAGCAGGCGGGTGGTCCCAAGCCAGCCGCCCAACAGACCCGCGACCAGAGCCAAAACCACCGTCAGCGCGGCGCCGCGTGAAAAGCTCGGCATCTCAGTGCCCGCCCAGCAGGGTGGACGGGGCCAGCTTGGCGTCAACCGAGAACACCGAAATCTCCGGCGCCGGCCGCTCGGCCGCGCTGGCTGCCAGACGCCCGCCCACCAAGCCCAGTCCCAGCGCCCCGACCAGGGAGGCAGCCCGCAGAGGCATCATCATGCGTGAAGCGACACGACGGCCGCGGATCGCCTCGATGCGCTGCCAGACCTGCCCCTCTAAGCCGTGGAGACTGGGATGGGGCTGGCGCGACAGCGCCGCCAGCTTTTGATCGAGATCATTGCTCATGTGCCGAACCCTTGGCTTTCATCTGTATCTACGCAGGCGTGGGAACTTCCCCTCACGCCAAACGTGGTTTCTGCGCCAGGCCGCGCCTGAGCCGTTGGCTCAAGTATAGCCTTTCGATCCGCCCAGGTTGAGACGACTAAATTCGCCCACTCCTGGACTGACGCCAGCGCGCCGTCGCCGACCAGCCCCGGAGCGGGTCCCAGATTTCAGACGGCCCAGCGTTTGAAAACGGCGGTTTCAAACCTAGACGGTTGGGCCAGGAAGGATCCGCCCGTGCCGCCCAGAGACCCGCTCAAGATCAGCTATGTTCTCGTCCTGCCCGAAACCGACGGGGACGACACCTCTCCGTTCCAAGGCTTTTCCGCCGGCTGGACCGGCTTGATCGGATTTGTCGAACAGCTCGCAACGCTGCCGGCCGACATCGCCGAGAACAAAGCCCCGATCGATGGCTTGATCTCCCAACGCATGGGCGGCGCACGCATGCTGTCCTGGACGCCGGTGAACATCGACGCGCTCGAGCAGATTCCCGCGCGCCTGCTCGGCTACTTCGTCGTCGCTTTTACCGCAGACCCCGCGACCGCCGCCCGTGTCGAAGCCTGGCGCGCCCATCAGACGATCAAACCTCTCCATGTGAGCTCAACCAAGGTCGAAGGCGCGGTCGCGGCCGATGAGTTCGACGAGGAGCGCCTGGTGGCGCACCTGCGCCAGGTGCTCCAGACGCATGGCGATCAGCTCGACGAGCGCCGGCGTATCTTCGCCGCCGCCATGCTCGACGACTACGTCATGCGCGCGCCCGAGCCGTCGGGTCTGAAGATGGATGGCCACAACATGCTGCTCGGAGACCAGATGTCCCTGACCCGGGCCGGCCGCAGCTTCGAGGAAGGCGAGCCCTTCCAAGGACGCGCCGAGACCGACTACGACACCAAGACCCTGGAAACTCTTCGCGCGGTGTTCGCCGCTCGCGATCGCGCCGGCCTCGACAATATGCACCGGCTGATCCTGGTCCACCCGGAGCTGTGGCTGGTCGAGCCGGCGCTGTTTCGCTGGGCCTATCAGCGCATCGACTGGCGCAAGGCGCCCGACCGGGCCTCGGCCGAGGTCGTCAAAATGCTCCAGCAGCAGTCCGGCTTTCTGATGACGAGCCCTGACCTGGAACAGTTCTTCGCCTCAGCCGCAGCCCAGGAGACCCTGCGGGTTCGCCAGGGCGAGCTTCACCTCTTCATGGCGACGGTCGGCCTGGCGGCGGCATCGACGACCTCGGCGGTCATGCGGCTGCGACCAGCGGTCAATCGCGTCTACCCCCTGCTGTCGGCCTATGCCCGTAGCGTGCGATCCAACAAGGCCGAGTCCAAGCACAAGGCCCGGCGCCTGTTCGGGGAGATCCAGGAAGCGCTCAGCCAAGCCGTGGGCCCAGAGCGCATGGCGTTCCTCGACAACGAAGTCACAGGCCCGGTGAAGATCGTCGCCGATCCGCCGATCGAATGGCTGCCGATCCGCGGCCTGCCACTGATGCTGCGCCACCAGTGCTCGCGCATCAACGCCACCCCCGGCAATCTGATGATCGGCGAGCTCGCCACCAATCAGCCCACGACCGTCGCGCCCCAGACCGTCCAGGACATCCTCGTCGTCTCCTCGTTCCTGCCGCACGACCCCTTGCGCAACGTGATGGCCAAGGCCCTTGAGGCGATGGCTCCCCAGCTTGACAGGCTCAAAATCAAGCATGTCCACATCTCGACGGTCGAGGCGTTCGAAGCCGAACTCAACGCCTTCACGGGCGCGGTGATGGTGTTCGACGGTCACGGCTGGCTCGACGACGGCCATGGCGTCAGCACCCTGATGATCGGCGACACCCCGCTCGACGTCTGGAGCCTACGCGGTCGCGTGCGTCCCCCGCCGATCGTGCTCCTCAGCGCCTGCGACACCCATGGCGCCGATGCGGCCTCGCACGCCACCGTCGGCAACGGCTTCCTGGCCATGGGCTCGCTCACGGTCATGGCGACCCTGCTGCCCGTGGGCGGGCAGGAAGCGGCCCAATTCATCGCTCGCTTTCTCTATCGGCTCGCCGCGTTCATTCCCGACGCCCTGGCGGCCCGTCACCGCGTCCTCAACTGGACAGAGATCGTCACGGGCATGCAGCGGATGATCGTCACCAGCGAGATCCTCGATGGGCTAGTCAACAAGGCCGACGGTCCTTTTACGGCCAGAGGCCGCATCCAGTCCGCCGCCAACCTGAACATCAACACCGGCAAGCCCGACTGGTACGAACGCCTGCTGGCCGACATCGCCAGACATCGCGGCGAAACCGTGGAAGCCGTCACTACCCTGGCTGAGCGGGTCGTCGCCCGTAGCGAGGCGATCCGCTACATCCAGCTTGGTCACCCCGAGAACATCCTGATCGACGATGGCGGCATCCACGCCGCCGTCGTGCCCGAACCCCTCAGGGACATCGGCGCCATCGGCGTGGATCCCGCCTATCCGGCCCGGCGCGAGGAGGACGGCGCACCTGCGCAAGACGCATAAGACCGCGCCGCCGCGCCTGGCCCCGCCGCCATGAGGGGCCCAACCCATCCCTGCGTATTGAAGGGTAGTGTTCCCCCGCATGAGGTAGTCCCCATGACCTATCGCTCCACCGTCGCGGCCGCCGCCGCTCTGATCCTCGGTGCCGCGCTCGCCACCGCCGCCAGCGCCGAAATCAAGCTCGTCCAGTCCRCCCCCGCCGCCAACACCGTGGTGGCGACGACCAAGTCCGTCAGCCTGACCTTCAGCGAAAAGCTGGCGCCCGGCGCCAACCTGCAGCTCTCCATGCCCGAGCACGGCATGAAGATGGGCATGAAGACCACCGTCTCGCCCGACGGCATGACCCTGATCGGCACGCCCGAAAGCGCGCTGACCAGCGGTGGCTACAAGGTCGCCTGGACGGCCGCCGGCGCCGACGGCAAGAAGATGGCCGGCCAGGTCAGCTTCAAGGTCAACTAAGCCTCCCAGCCCCAGGCCCCAAAGCAAAGGAGCGGCGACCCGAAAGGATCGCCGCTCCTTTTTTTGTTCACGCAAGGCCCGTCCGGAGGCTGGACCGGACGGGACTCTGCGGAAACCTTAGAACCAGGCTCGCAAACCGACCACGAAGGTCGTGTCTCGCGTGGAACGACCAAGCGCCTTGGCCAGATCAGCGGTTCCACCGAACTGCCGCTCGTGCGAAACGCCGATATAGGGCGCAAACTCCCGACGGATCTCATAGCGCAGCCGCAGGCCAAACTCGCCATCGGTCAGCCCCGCCGCCACGCCCTGACGAGGCACGTCTTGCGCCGCGAACTCCAGCTCGGCGCGAGGCTGCAAGACCAGCCGCTGAGTCAGCCGCAGATCGTAGCTGCCTTCGAGCCGCGCGAAGGCGTCGCCCTTGTCGGACAGGAACGCTGCGCCCTCGATCTCGAACCAGTACGGCAACATCGTATCGAAAGCCGCAGTCAGATAGGTGCGCGAGGCGCCCTCCCCGATGTCTTGACGAACACCGACTTGAACGTCGGTGTAGCGGGCGACCGCTCGGGAATAGAGGAGCTGAACCTCGCCCTTCTCAAGCTTGCCGCCGAACAGGCCATCGGCCTCCGTCTTGACGACGACCCGGTTGATGTCGCCGCCGTACCAGCCCTCGACATCCCAACGATAGCCGTCCTTGCCCGACTGAGGCGCCCATTCCAGAATGTTGGCGCGCAGCTGAGACACTCGCGCGCCGCCGTGCTCGAGAGCCAGCACTTGGCGGCTTCGAGCCATGGCGGCCGTGCCAAAGACCTTGTCGGCAGCAAAGTCCTTGGGCGGCTCGGGGATGGCCACCGGATCATCCGATACCGGCAATGGCCCCTGCTCTTCGGACATCGCACCAGCATCCGCAGCCGTGGCGTGGCCCGCATGAGGGTCGACGGCCGGCGCCATGCCGGGCATGCCCGACATATCGTGACCTGAATGGTCCTGCGCAGGCGCCGCTGCAGCCGGCTGGGCGGCCTGGTCCGGCTTAGCCGGCTGGGCCGTGGCCGACGGCGACATTCCGGGCATGGACGACATGTCGTGACCTGAATGGCCCTGCGCCGGCGCTGCGGCCGCCGGCTTGGCGGCCTGTGCGGGTTTGGCGGGCTTGGCGGGCTTGGCCGGCTTGGCCGCCGACGACGACATTCCCGGCATGGACGACATGTCGTGACCGGAGTGGTCTTGCGCCATGGCGGGAGCGGCGATGGCGGCGGGCGCCAGGGCGAGCATCAGGAGCCGGTTCATTGGGCGCCTCCATCCAGCGGGCGAACCGCGAACACCTGAAACATGCCGGCGTGCATGTGATAGAGCATGTGGCAGTGCATGGCCCAGTCGCCGGGCTCGGCCGTGAAGTCCCAGCTCACCTTGCCGCCGGGCGCGACGATCACCGTATGCTTGCGCGGCTGATGACCACGCGGACCGAACGCCAGTTCGAAGAAGTGGCCGTGCAGGTGAATCGGGTGGGCCATCATCGTGTCGTTGATCAGGGTCACGCGGACCCGCTCGCCCTTGGTGAAGGCGTAAGGCGCCGGATGGTCCGAATAGCGCTTGCCATCGAACCCCCACATGAACCGCTCCATGTTGCCCGTGAGATGGATTTCCAGCTCCCGCCCAGGCGGCCTTGGATCAGGGTTGGGCTCGAGCGCCACCAGATCACGATAGACCAGAACCCGATGGCCGACGCTCTCCAGGCCCTGGCCGGTGTCGCCCGTGCGGTCGATCGGCATGGGCGCAAGCATCTGTACGCCCGGGCCTAGCGGTACATTGGGCGCGTTGTCGGGATTGAGCATCGACATGTTCATGCCGGACATCCCCGACATGTCGCCCATCACGTCCGAACCCCGCGCCCGGGGCGGCGCCATGCCCGGCGCGGGTTTGGCCGCCTTGGCCATCGCGCCGTGCCCCATGGCCGCATGGTCCATGCCAGCCATGGACCCATGGTCCATCCCGGCCATGTCGCCACCGCCCATGCTGCTCATGTCCATGCCCATGTCGCGCATGGTCGCCAGCGGACGCTGGCGCAACGGCGGCACATCGGCGCTCATTCCCGCGCGCGGCGCCAAGGTAGCCCGGCCCATGCCCGAACGGTCGACGCTCTCGGCGACGATGGTGAAGGCCTTGTCTTGCGTCGGCGTGACGATGACGTCGTAGGTCTCGGCGTTGCCGATCTGGAACTCATCGACCTCGACGGGCCGCACGTTCTGGCCGTCGGCGGCGACCACCGTCAGCTTCAGACCCGGGATCCGCACGTTGAAAACCATCTGGGCCGCGGCGTTGATGAACCGCAGGCGAACCCGTTCGCCCGGCGTGAACAGCGCCGTCCAGTTGTCCTTGGGCCCATGGCCGTTGACCAGGTAGGTCTGCACCGCCCCGGTGATGTCGGAAATGTCGGTGGGGTCCATCAGCATCTTGGCCCACTCCCGGCGCTCGGCCAGGGTCTGGTCCTTGCCGGCCAGAAGGCCCGCGACGGTTTGCTTTTGGTAGTTAAAGGCCCCGCCCATCTGCTTGAGCCGGGTGAACACCATGTGCGGGTGCATGTCGCTGTGGTCCGACAGCACGATGACATGCTCGCGGTCCGCCACCACCGGATCAGCGCCCGCCGGCTCGATCACGATCGGCGCGTAGTGACCCACAGGTTCCTGCAGGCCCGAGTGGCTGTGGTACCAGTAGGTCCCCGACTGGATGACCGGGAACTCGTAGACAAAGGTCTCACCCGGCGCGATGCCTGGAAAGCTGACGCCCGGCACACCGTCCATCTCCGGCGGGACCAGCAGGCCGTGCCAGTGGATCGAGGTATCCTCGTCGAGCGTGTTGGTCACCTCGATCCGAACCCGCTGACCTTCCTTCAGACGCAGCAGAGGCCCAGGCACCGTGCCGTTGATGGTCACCGCGTGGGCCATCTTGCCGTCGATGCGGATCGGCGTGCGCCCGACCGTGAGCTTGATGGTCTCGCCCKACAGGGTCGGGAGGTTGGATGCGATGCCAGGCGTGGCGCTGCGGGCCCAGGCCGGCAAAAGCGCGGTGACGGCCGCACCGCCGCCCAGCAACGCCGCTCCACGGAGTATGGCGCGGCGGTCAAGAACAAGGGGACGCGGGGGCATCGGCGATCCTGTGGCAAAAGTCAGAACGGTGCGCCGGCGGGGATTCCGGCGCATATGGACGATTACGCAGCACCAGCGGCTGATCCCTCATCGTCGGTTCAAATGACCGGGCGGCATAGTCGCTTGAGGATGAAACCTCCTACCAAAACGCACGTCCCCTCGTGCGGCGCCCGCCGGCGCAATGCCAAGGACTTTTCCATCGGAGCACCGGGCGTGCCCCAACGCCAATCTGACCGTGAGCACCTGGCTTTTGGCGGACATTCGGCCCAATCCCCTGAGCGCGCAGGCGGTCATCTCAAGTGACCACAAAGGGAACGAACCGCCCTCAAGATGCCTTACCCATACCCATGCGGGGTATGGGTAGGAGGCCAGAATGCGAGACGCCGACACGATCTCCAAAGCGCTCAAGCGTATCTCAGGCCAAGTCCAGGGCGTGGGCAAGATGGTAGAGGACGGCCGCTATTGCATCGACATTCTCTATCAGTTGCATGCGGTCAAAGCGGCCCTCTCCAAAGTCGAGACCCAGGTCCTGAAGTCCCACGCAGCCTGCTGCGTCGCGCAGGCCATCCAGTCGGGAGACCCCGACCAACAACGTCAGAAATTCGATGAACTGATCGAGGTCTTCGCCAAGGCGAAGCTCTAACCCGGAGGCAAGACCATGTCCCACCAAGACCACAACAGCTCAAGTCAAGACAACAAGACGCGCCCCTACCTGTTGTTTTGGCTAAATATGATCCTTGGCCTAGTGGTCATGTATGTCGTCATGTTCAGCATGATCGATGGGACGGGCGATTTTAAGAACAACCTGAACATGGCCTACATGGCCGTGACCATGTGGGCGCCGATGGGCGTCTTCATGCTCCTGACCATGCCAGGCATGTTTCCCAACAAGCGCGCCAATATCCTGCTTATCGCGCTCTTCACCACCCTCACAGCCGGCTCGTTCTGGGCGACACGCGCCCAGGCCGGGATCGGTGACCGCCAGTTCGTCGCCTCGATGATCCCTCACCATTCGGGCGCCATCCTGATGTGCCGCGAGGCCAAGCTTGCTGATCCGGAACTGGTGACCCTGTGCGGCGATATCGTCAAAGCCCAGCGTCAGGAAATTCGGCAGATGGAACAGATCGGCGCACGCCTGCGCTAGCGAGCCGCCCGCCTGGAACTCGCTAGCGCCTCCGCGGTCGTAATGGGCAATTGAGTTGGTCACGCCCCTGGGGTCACCCTAATCGACGCTGGACGAACCCCATCAGGCCGCACTGAGGCTGATCAGCCTCCCAGGCGATCGCCAATGAAGGATCGGCTCAACTGAATGGGCCGACAATGATCACCTTGGCCCGCAGCGCCCCGTAATCGCGCTCGATGTCGGCGATCAGGCCCTTGGGGTTGGTGATGTAACCCTCCGGATCATGGACGAAGTAGACCAACGACCGCACGTCCGGGTGCTTGGGATAGCGGCCGATATCGATCAGCGCTTCGCCGCCGGTTTTGTTGTCCTTCAGATCCGGCCGGGTCATCTTGAGCTCGAAGGCGATGCCCTCGGCTTTCAGCAGAAAATCGATCTTGGCGCTTCCGCCCGCCACGGTCGGGGTGGGCTCCTCAGGGCGAATATCCTCAAAGTACAGACCCAGGATCGCGTGCATCAAATACTGCACGTCGTGCTCGTCCTCGACCATCAGCGCCGCCCGGTCCCCGCGCCGTTTCTGCAGCCGCTTGGCAAAGGCCGCGAAAGACCGGCAGATGTGCGCAAGCTGCGCCTCGGCGTCCACCAGCGCATCGGTCTGCATCGCCGGCGCATGCGGCAGGCCAAACTCCTCCAGCTCGCGGATGATGCTGGCCAGCAGCGCCTTGGCCGACAACAGACCGTCGCGATAACGCTCGGCGCTCGGACCATCGCCCTCGTCGCTGAACGCGAAGCTGTTGCGGTAGCTGATCGCGGCGAACTCTGCGTGGTGCGAGCTGTCAGGCTGGAAAATCTGGGCCAGCACGACCCGTGTGTGCCGCTGCCAGAACTTGAAGGTCGTGCTGAACCGCGCGTCGTCGAGCAGGCGATCGACCTCGTCGCGTTGCGCCTTAAGCTTGGCGATGGCGTCTTCGAGGGTCATGGCTTGGCCTTGCTACGGTAATCGGTCCGCTCAACGGCGGGGCGCGGACCCTGGCCCAAGTTCACGCCTCGAACAACGCCATTGCAGCGCTTGTCAGACGCCCCGATGCGTCAGTTGATGGGGTAGCCGGCGAAATCTTCAAACGGGCGGACCGGCCAGAGCAGGCGCTCCAGTTCGGCCGCGTCACGCGCCACCCTGGCCGCGTCGACAAACCGCCCCTGACTGGTGAAGCGACAACAGCGCAGGCCCGAGTCGTCGTAGACGCCCAGACGCCAGAGCCCAGCCTCGCCAAAGTCGATGAACACCGGCGCGCCCGCCGCCAGCCAGCCGCCCCGCGGCTGCTTCCAGACGAACTGATGGTGACCACGATAAGCCGCCTCAATGTCGCGCTTGATCCTGCCAAGCCCGCGTATCGTGCCGTACCGGACCTCCGATCGCGCCGCGGCGCGCCCCACCTGCGCCTCGAACTCCGAGCGTAGGTGGTAAAGCCCGCCGTGCGTGCCGTAGAGGCCAACCTTGGCCGGGACCCAGACCATGTCCTGGGCGATCGGCGCGTCCGGATCGGGCAGGATGTGATGGATCTCGAAGTTGGCCGCGAACGGCCGGCCGTCCAGCACCCATACCAGATTGTCGTAGAAAGCCTCGCGCGCGGCCAGCTCGTCGTCTCGCAGGGACGAATGCTGGAACTCCAGAATAAGGCCAGGCCCCGTCCGCACGTCGGCGCGGTGAATCTCCCCGCCCTGGGCCTCGTGCCTGATCTCCCGCCAGTCCTCGGGAAACTTCGCCTTCCACTCACGATGCCAGGCCGTCTCGTTTTCCCACCAGGGATCCCAGTCCCGGGGCGCGGCATGCGCCCAATGGGACGTCACCCGCCCGGTCTTGGCCACCATGGCCGCGCCGCACCCCAGGCAGCTCCCCCGGGCGTGGGGCGTCGGCGCCGCCGGCTGACCATCGACGATCGCCGTCGTCGCCATCCAGCCCCGGGTCGGGGCGTGCAGACGCCGGCAGGCGTTGCTGTCCAGCGCGATCACACCCATCCCCTCCCCGTATCGTTTCCCCCTGATCATCGCCTCCGGACGGCGCGCCTCGCAACCATCCCAACACTCAAGCTGGCGATTGACGGGGCTGAGCGCCAAGGCGTCCACTGATAAGGGAATCAGTAAGCGCCGGAGCCTCACGACCATGACCTCCACGTCCGCCGACGCGCTGGCGGTGATCATCTCGCCGGCCGCCGACAAACTCGCGAGGGTCCTGATCAAGGCTTCGCAAACAGCCCTCACCGGCGACCCGGAATTTGAGTACGACGCCCTGCTGACCGCCACGGGCCTGAGCCCGCGCGATCTGGCCGACGCCGCCGACGACCTGGAGGCGCGCGGCCTGATCGAGACCGAAGGCTTCGCCAACGGCCGTGAAACCCCGTTCGACGTCCTGGCCCCCACCAGCGCGCTGTTCGCCGCCCTCGACGGTGTTTTTGGGTCCAACAATCCGGAAATGGACGCCCGCCAGATCGCCGCCGACCTCCTGGCCGAGACCATTTCCGACAGCGTCCAGGCCGCGGCCAAGCACTACGGCTGGCCGCCCCGGCGGATGAATCCGGCCGTGACCTACCTGCTCCTGCACGACCTCCTCGTCGTGGATGAGCTTCTGGGCAGCGCCCCTTGGTGTCAGCACGGCATGCTCGCCACCCGCAAACTGCGCCGGTTCGTCGAAGGCGCCCTGTAAGATCCTGGCCATGAACCGCCCCGATCCGCCCTCGGACAACGCCGGCGACGCCCCCTCGGCCGAAGAGCTGCAGGATCTCGTCGACCAGCGCCTGGTCGCCCTGACCGAGACCCTGCCGCCGCCCCTGCGCGAAGACCCCCTCGACCTCGTTACCGGCCTTGGCAAGCTCGTCGCCAGCCTGGTTGGCGGGCCTGGCGGCACCTTTGGCGATCACTTCGCCGGCAAGCTCTTTCCACGCACCCTCAATGAACGCATGCGCGATTGTCTGGCCGCCACCATGCGGCGCGTCGAAGGGCACAATCACCGCCTGCGCCGCGTCGAACGCAAGATGTCGGACCTGGGCGCCCAACACCTCTCCCTGCTGCAGGAAGGCCTGGACGGCGCGGCCCGCGCGACCTCGAGTGAACGGATCGCCATTCTGGGCGCCATCATCGGCGACGGACTCTCCAGCGACGAACTTCAGGCCGAGTTCGAGCGAACCCATATCCGCCTGCTCAATAGTCTTACCGACCGCGATGTCGAAACCCTGCACGGCATCGCCGATCCGCGCCTGCGTCTCCGCGCCCGGGACTTCGGCCCGGACTTCGAGCGGCAGACGACCTACGCACGCGCGATCACGGCGATGAGCGACGCCCATCTGCGCAGTCTTGGCCTGATCAACGAGCCGACGAGCCTCGAACAGCGCCCCGCCCTCGGACGGGCCGCGCCCACGACGCGCATGCGCCAACACCCCACCGCTCTGACACCCCTCGGCCACAGCCTGATCCTGCGCCTACAAGAAGCGGCCGCGCCGGTGGACGGCGCTGCCGATCGGCCAGGCCTTGCCCCCCACCGGTCAGCGGACGAGGCCCCCGCCCCAGAGCAAGAGGAAAGCACCCGCGGGCGACGGGTCTAAGGGTCGAGAGAGAGGCTCTCGGCGGGCTCGTCAAGGAGCCCCGCCATGAACCGCCACCCCGCCGATCCGCGACAAGCTTCCGATGCGCCCGTCGCTGGCGCCTACGCCGTCGACATCACCCGAGGCCAACGTCTGGGCCGGGTGTCTTCGGAGTGGTTCAACCGCCCGGACGACGAACGTTTCCTCTCGCTGAGCGATCTCTACAAGTCACTGCGGGGCCGCGCCGAGCAGGCCCGCACCCGCGTCGTGCAGACCGCATCCCTGCGCGTGGAGGCCGGCCGTGACGATCCCGAGCGTCTCAGCCTGATCCTGCCGGACGGCGGCGATCGCATCGCCCCGACCCACTGGTCGTTCACCCAGCTCTGCGGTCTGGTCGGCGCCCCCGCCGGCTATCTGCGCGGCCTGCCCGCGCCCCTGGCCGGGGTCAATCTGCAGCATGGGCTGATCGATCACCGCCCCGAGCTGATCAAGACCCTGGAGACCGGCGACGGGCGTGTGGAACTGCGCGCGGTCACCGGTCCCGACTACGGCCGGATCTGGGACCACGAGCTGGTCGAGGCGGTCATGCGCATCGCCGGCGACGGCACGGGCGACACCCGTTGGAAGGTCCCAGGCCTGCTCGACTGGTCGACCATGACCCACAATCCCCACGTGGAGGTTACCAGGGACACCACCACCCTCTACGCCAGCGATCGCGACGTCTTCCTGTTCCTGGTCGACGACGCCCATCCGATCGAGGCTGGACGTCTGCCGAGCGGTGAACCCGACCTCTACTTCCGGGGCTTCTACTGCTGGAACAGCGAGGTCGGCTCCAAGACCCTGGGGATCGCCACCTTCTACCTGCGGGCGGTGTGCATGAACCGTAACATCTGGGGGGCGGAAGGCTTCCAGGAGCTGTCGATCCGCCACAGCAAATTCGCCGCCCGTCGGTTCGCCGGCCAGGCCGCGCCTGCCCTCGAGCGCTTTGCCACCTCCTCCTCGCGTGACTTCGTGGCCGGGATCGCGGCCGCGCGCGACGCCGTCGTCGCCCGCAAGGATGAGGATCGCGAGGTGGTCTTGCGCAAACGCGGGTTCTCCAAGACCGACACTGGCAAGATCATCGCCACGGTCCTGGCCGAAGAGGGCCGCCCGCCAGAGTCGATCTTCGATTTCGTCCAGGGCATCACCGCAGTGGCCCGTCAAAAGCCCCACCAGGACGCACGCCTGGAGCTTGAGGCCAAGGCCGGACGGCTGCTGGCGCTTGCCGGCTAGACGCCGACGCGACGATCCGGACCAGCGCGACCGCGACGATCCGGATCGTCGCCCAGCCGTAGACCCGCAGCCCCGGTGAGGCGAGCCGCCGTCGTTCCGCCGATACGGATTTACGAATAATCGCGCTTGCTGCGGCGCGGGGCTGTGGGCTCGCGGAGCCCCGGGTTTGCAGGGATGCGGGTCGGCGTACTTGCTTCAACACGTCCCCGCGACCAGCCGACTGTGCGTGAACCCGACAGTCCGCCAAGCCGCGCAGGCGCGGACGCGACGTTCAGACCTGCCGGCGGACGAACCGGACGCGCTCGGCCCCAGCCTCAGGGAAGGCGTCGTAGCCGGCCTCGCGCCAGGCCCGGGTCTGCACGTGGCGCCCCTGCGGATCGATCTGATTGGCCCACCATTGCGGACGCTGGGCGCTCTTGGGCAGCATCGCACCCAGGATCCGCTCGATCTCGGCAAAGCCCAGGTCAACGCTGTCGGTCTTCAGCCGACGCAGATAGCCGCCCAGCGGATCGTACTTGCCCATGGACGCCTCCTTGCGCCACGCGAGCGCCCGCGCAAAGCGGCCAAAACGCCGCGCCCGGTCCGGCCGCCCTCGAGCAAGAGGGCGGCCAAAGGCTCGTGACGGGTGAACCAGTCGAGAAGAGGTCTCGAACCGCCCGTCATGGAGCAAGTCCATGTCCAAGTCCAAGACCCCCACCCTCGTCCTCAGCCGCTCGCGCGACATCCCGTTCGACAAGCTGGTGCTGAGCCAGTCCAACGTTCGCCGCACCAAGGCCGGCGTTTCGATCGAGGAACTGGCCGAAGACATCGCCCGCCGCACCCTGCTGCAGAGCCTTAGCGTACGCCCCGTCATCGACGACGCCGGCGCCGAGACCGGCATGTTCGAGATTCCGGCCGGCGGTCGCCGCTACCGCGCGCTCGAGCTGCTGGTTCGCCAAAAGCGCCTGGCCCGCAACGCCCCGGTCCCCTGCGTGATCCGCACGGCTGGCCTGGCCGAGGAGGACAGCCTGGCCGAGAACACCCAGCGCGCCCCGCTGCACGCCCTGGACCAGTTCCGGGCTTTCCGCCTGATGACCGACAAGGGCCTGCCCGAGGAGGAGATCGCGGTGGCCTTCAACACCACCGCCGCCGTGGTCCGCCAGCGCATGCGGCTGGCGGCCGTCGCGCCCGCGCTGCAGGACCTCTATGCCGACGACGCCATGACCCTGGACCAGCTCATGGCCTTCACGGTCAATCCCGACCATGAGCGCCAGATCGCTGTCTGGGAAACCATCCAGAAGACCTACAACCGCGAAGCGCACCAGATCCGGCGCATGCTCACCGAGGGCGCCGTGCGCGCCAGCGATCGCCGCGCCCAATTCGTGCTCACCGAGTACCAGGACGCCGGCGGGCCGATCCTGCGTGACCTCTTCGAGGCCGACCAGGGCGGCTGGTTGAAGGACCCTGGTCTGGTCGAGCGTCTGGTTCTGGCCAAGCTCGAACGCGCGGCCGAACGGGTGCGGGCCGAGGGCTGGAAATGGGTCGAGACCGCCATCGACTTTCCCTACGGCCACACCTACGGCCTGCGTCGCCTCGACGGCGAACCGGCCCCTATGGATGAGGCCGAGATCGCCACGCTCGCAGCGCTCAAAGCCGAGTACGAAGGGCTCGAGGAAGCTCACGACGGCGCGGTCGACTACCCAGAAGCCGTCGATCTGCGGCTGGGCGAAATCGAGACGGCCATGGACGCTATCCGCGCCCGTCCGACCTGCTACGCGGGTCAGGATCTGGCGATCGGCGGCGTCTTCCTCAGCCTCGCTCCGGACGGCCAGCTGCGCCTCGAACGCGGTTACGTACTGCCCGAGGACGAGCCGTCGGTGGTGTCTGCTGACCCCGAGCCGGGCGAAGGCGACCTCGTCGACGGTGAGGAAACGTCCGACGAGGAGGCTGACGAAGATGAGACCGCCGAGCGTGAACACGTGGAAGACGCCGATCCGGGCCGCCCCCTGCCCGACCGGCTGATCACCGAGATGACCGTTCACCGCACGGTCGCTCTGCGCCTGGCCCTGTCCGAGGCCCCCGACGTGGCGTTCCTGGCGGCCCTGCACGTCCTGGCGCTGCAGGTCTTCAGCCGCGGCGCCTACGACTCCTGCCTGGAGATCAGCGCCAAGAGCGTCAGCTTCGCCATCCAGCCGGCGAACCTGGCCGAAACCCCGTGCGCGATAGCGCTCGAGGCCCGGCGCGAGGCCTGGGCTAAGCGCCTGCCTGCCGATCCGGGACGGATGTGGGAAACGCTCCTCGCCCTGGACGCCGCCGAACGCTGGGCGCTTTTCGCGCTCTGCGTCGGCCTGACCCTCAACGCCGTCAGCGAAGCCTGGAACGGGCGCCCGCGCGCCCTGGCCCATGCCGACGACCTGGCCCAGGCCCTCTGTCTGGACATGGTCTCGGCCGGATGGGCGCCCACCGCCGAGACCTTCCTGGGCCGCCTGACCAAGGCCCAGATCGTCCAGGTGATGACCGAGGCCAAGGGCGCGGCTGCGGCCGAGCCGCTGGCGGGCTTGAAAAAGGACGAAATGGTCGAGACCGCGGCCGAGGCGATGGCCGACAGCGGCTGGTTGCCCAAGGTCCTGCGCACGCGCGCCGCTTCGCCGGGGGGCGAAACGGCGGCTCTGGAGGGCGCACCGGCCATGGGCTCCGAGGCGCAACCGGGCGATCCTGATGATCGGTCGGCCGCCCCCCACGTCATGGCCGCCGAATAGGTCCGACGCCCCCCCCACCCACGGACCTGACTTGGGACCCGCCGCCACCCCGGCGGGTCCCTTTTTCTTTTCCCGGGAGGCGTCGATGACGCTCACCGCCACCGACCTGGCGCGCCGCCTCGCCGATCGCGCCGAGGCCGTCTGCCGGCACTATCTCTCCAACGGCCGGCGAGAAGGCGCCTATTGGCTCGTCGGCGATGTCGCCAACACGCCGGGGCGTAGCCTCTATGTCCGACTGTCTGGCCCGCCATCCGGCCGCGGCGCCCAGGGCCGTTGGATGGATGCGGCCACCGGTCAGCATGGCGACTTGCTCGACCTTGTGGGGCTCGTCCTTGGCCACACCCGCCTTGGCGAGACCCTCCTAGAGGCGCGCCGATGGCTGGCCTTGCCCGACGCCCCGACCAACAGCCAGCCCAACCCGCGCCTCAAACCACAACGCTCTCGCGGATCAAGCGAGCGGGCGGCTCGCCGTCTTTACGCCATGGCCTCGCCCCTGCCGGGCACCTTGGGCGAAACCTACCTGCAGGCCCGAGGCCTCGACGCCCGGCTCGCCGCCGGCGTCTTGCGCTTTCACCCCAGCTGCTACTACCGCCCCACGACCACCGATCCGCCCGACACCCCGACGGCATGGCCGGCCATCATCGCCCCGGTGACCGATCTGGCCGGTCGCCAGACAGGCGCCCATCGCACCTGGCTCGATCGGCACGGACGCGGCAAGGCGCCCATCGTCACACCCAGGCGCGCGATGGGCGCGCTCGCCGGCGGCGGCGTCCGCTTTGGCCTGGCGCAGGACGTCCTGGCCGCTGGCGAAGGCCTCGAGACCATCCTGTCGCTGGGCGGGCTCGCCCCCGACCTCCCGCTCGTCGCCGCGCTCTCCTCGGCGCACCTGGCCGCCCTGGCGCTGCCGCCTTCGCTTCGCCGCCTCTATGTCGTCGTCGACCCTGATCCGGCCGGCCGCGCGGCCGCGCTCGCTCTGGCCCAACGCGCCGAGGCGGCGGGGATCCAGACGCGCGCCCTGAGCACCGACCTGGACGATCTCAACGACGCCTTGCGCCGGATGGGCCCTCGGGCCTTGGTCGCCCTTCTCGCATCACAGATCGCCCCCGAGGACCTGGTCCGCTTCCTGCCGGTCGCCTAGCCGCCTGCTCCGGCGCCAGACTGGTCGTGGACGGGTTGGCACACGCCCCCTGGGACCGTGCGCCACCTCGCGGTCTCCCGGCGAGACCAGGTCGCGCCCACGGCCTTCTAGAGGGCGATCGGGCGGGCGGCGTCGACGGCGCGCAACGCCGGGGCGGGACTGTTTTCCGCCGCCGAGCAGAGCTCGGCTTTGCATCGCCAGACAAAACAGTCCCGCCCCGGCGTCCTCCGCTGCGCTCCGGCCGCGGGCGGTGCGCGCCGCCGCCGCCGCCCGAGAGGGATCGCCACGAAGGTCGCGATGGGCGCGGCCTGATCCCCCAGGAGGACGCCGACATGGCCCTCGATCCCAGCTTCGATACGCCCGAACCCTTCCACGGCCAGTCGGCCACCGGCTATGCGCTCGACGCCCTGGCTCTCTTCGGACCGCCGTCCCTCGACGCCGACAGCGACACGCGTCCGCCCGCAGACCCTCTCGCCCTCACCGGCGTCGCGGCCGACGTCTTCGACGCCCTCGTCGCCACGCTCAGCGACACGCGCCTGGAACCCCTCCTGCCCGAACTGCTCTGGTCCGCGGTCGATCTCTTCCACCGCGCGGCCGACCGCCTGCAGCGCCGCCTGGACGGCAACGAGGACGCCCAGAAGCTCAGCCAGCAGCGCCAGGACGGCTCTGAGGTCGCCTCCGTCGAGCTCGAACGGCTCCTCGCCGAAGGCCAGCGCCTCCTCGACCAGCGTGATGGCCTCGAGCACCTTCGTGATGCGGCGGCGGCCGAGTTCCTGCGCCACACCGGCGCGGGCTGGACGCCCAAGGCCGGCTCGCGCGTCAACCGCGCCGCCCTGACCGCCTCGATGATCGACAGCCGCGACTTCCTGGCCGCGCGCCGTCGCGCCGAGACGCATGTCCTTGTCCCGCCTGGCCCCAAGATCGCCTTTACCGGGGGCGCGGCGTGCAACGACCACACCCGGATCTGGGAGGCGCTCGACCGCGTCCTGGCCAAGCACCCGGACATGACGCTGCTGCATGGCGGCGCGCCCACTGGCGCTGAACGCATCGCCGCCTGCTGGGCGGAAAACCGCCAGGTCACCCACATCGCCTTCAAGCCCGACTGGACGCGCCACGCCAAGGCAGCGCCCTTCAAGCGCAACGACCTGTTGCTGGAGACCCTGCCCCTGGGCGTCCTGGTGTTCCCCGGCTCTGGCATCCAGGCCAACCTGGCCGACAAGGCCCGCAAGCTGGGCATCCCCGTCTGGCGGTTCGACGGGGGCGCTTAGGCGCCTCCGCAAGACCATGCTGTGGCACGATGGCGCGCGCTGCAGCTGGCCCGATCAGCCGGGCCGCTGCAGCGCATCCTGCAGTCTGGTGCTGCCCTCGCCGCCTAGGCTTCGTCCGCAGGCTCCGGCCATACACGGACGCCATCGCGATGGATCAATTCGATCAAACCACCGTCCGTCCACACCTCGACCGCCGACGCCGAGCCATGCGCACGCAGCAAGGCGATTGCATGCAGGCGATAGGCGTCCTCGGTCAGGACCTGCAAGTCCATGGTCGTGGCGACCTGTTTGTCGCCCAGGCAAACAAAGGTGTAGCTGATCGTCGTCCCCGTCACCCCTGCCCCGATCTTTCCCCGACACGTGCGTTTGCGCCTGTCAGGTATCGCTCGCGCTCGACGGTCGCGGCAAGTGAAAAAGTTCCATTTTTGTTCCGGCACTGCTAACTTGCCGCCGTTATGGAATCTCCGCTGCGAAAGATCATTCATATCGACATGGACGCCTTCTACGCGTCCGTGGAACAGCGCGACGACCCCAGCCTCAGAGGGCGTCCAGTCGTGGTCGGCTCCCCCGCAGCACGGGGCGTTATCGCCGCGGCCAGCTACGAGGCGCGTACGTTCGGCGTTCGCTCCGCCATGCCTTCCTCGACGGCGCTGCGCAAATGCCCAGAGCTTGTTTTCGTGCCGCATCGCTTCGAGGTCTATCGCGCCGTTTCCCGCCAGATCCACGGGATCTTCGCCGACTACACTGACCTCATCGAACCGCTCTCGCTCGACGAAGCCTATCTCGATGTCACCGCCAACAAGGCCCACGTCGAAACCGCAACCCAGACAGCCCGGCTCATTCGCGAACGCATCCTCGCCGAAACCAGGCTGACGGCTTCGGCCGGGATCTCCTACAACAAGTTCCTGGCCAAGATGGCCAGCGACCAGAACAAACCCAATGGCCAGTTCGTCGTGGCGCCGGGCAAGGGCGAGGCCTTTGTTCAAACCCTGCCGATCGGACGCTTCTATGGCGTGGGCGAAAAGACCGAGGCGCGTATGAAGGCCTTGGGGATCCACACCGGCGAGGATCTCCACCGCCAATCCCTGCCCTTCCTCCAGCAGCACTTTGGCAAGTCCGGAGGATGGTTCTACGGCATCGCTCGCGGCGTGGATGAGCGTCCGGTCAATCCCGATCGCGAGCGCAAGTCCTCAGGCTCTGAGACCACCTTCGCCGAGGACCTGAGCGATCGCGCTCGTCTGGAGGCCGAGATCGAGGCGCTGGCCGACAAGGTCACCGCCTGGTGCCGGCAAGCCAAAGCCTACGGGCGCACCGTAACGGTGAAAATCAAGTACGCCGACTTCCAGCAAGCCACGCGCAGCCGCTCCATGCCAGGAGCGATCACCGACGGCGCGATCCTGAAAGGCTTGTGCCGCGATCTCGTCGGCTCGGTCTTTCCGCTACGCGCGGGCGTGCGCCTGCTCGGTGTCACGGTATCCAATTTCGAGGCGTCCGACCCGATCACGCAGGCTCAGCCGGCGTTGATCGCCTGACGCTTCAGCGCGCTTCCATCGCGGCGGAAACCGCGCTCAACACCGCCTCGGCGCTGGCGCGCGCGCCGCCATAAGCCAGGCCCCACGCCGCCGCCAGCACCTCGCCAGCGTCGGCCTCGTCCAGGGCTTTCAACTGCACCACCGTAACCCCGCGCTTGCCTCGCGGTCCCGGCTCRCGCGCAAGCGCACGGCTCTGGGCGATCAGCCGGATTTGGTCCGCCGCCCGGAGTTTGACGACAGCCCAGCCGGGCTCTGGCCAGTTCAACGTCGCAAACGCGCGCCCACGGACCTTGAAGACCTCGGTTTCCAGCACACAGACCTGGAGGACCGCCGGCAAGCTGGCGGCGGCGGCGCGGAACGCATTCGGGGTCATGCCGGCCCTCGTCTGGGTACAGAGGCGCCTTCAAGCCACGAGTCGGCGCCTGGTCGCGAGCGCCTTTTAACCCTGTTGGCCGTGATCGCCGATTGCGCGTTGGACCCATGCCCCCGCCCAGGCAAGCCAGCCGCCAGCACGGCACAGGTCCTCGCGGCCTTGGGCGCTTAGGACGCGAACAGACCAGGGTGTGACCCTCGCCCATTTCGTCCTCGCAGAGCTTGGCGCTGATCGACGCCGAAAGGCTGACGCCCTCGCACCCGACCGACGGGTCGGCGCGGCCGTCGTTGATCTTCTGCGGCCAGGCGACGCCGACCTCGACGCATCCGACCCAGATACGGCGGCCGGGCAGGTTGTCGCCGGCGCGTCCGGTCACGGGCGTGAAACACCCGCGGCTGTCTCGCATCGCGCTGGCGATCACGCCTGCGCCTCTCGTCGCCGGTCTTCTTGGGCTCGACCTGGATGAGCGCGATATCCCGGAATTCCTTCGCGAGTGGGAGGAGACCTTCGATGCTCCCCGCCTGGACGTCCATGAAGAAGGCGACATCATCGACGATCTCGTCACCGGTCAGATGATCGGCTACGCCGATGGGGTCTATCGGATCGACGTCCGGCGGCTCCCCGAACAGATCTGCGCGCTCTACTTCGACCAGAAGGTTCTAGGTGTGAGCACCGACCGCAGCTTCAGGATCCGCTTGGCCAAGCTCCTCGATCTCGCGCCATGACCAACGTTCCGCTCGAGCCGTTTGCCCTCTTCGACGGAACGACCGAGGCGATGGACACCCTCGCCACCTGGCTAGAGCACTTTCCCGGCGGGGTCTGCATGCACTGGCCCCACCCCACCAGCCCTGCCGCCCTGACGAGTTTTCCGACCGTGGAAACCTGGCGCCAAGCGCTGAATGCACTCGACCTAGACCCAACATGCTCTGCCCCGGCCGTTGTGCGAATAAAGTACCGGCGAGCCCAGAAGCTCTACCTGCTGGCCTGGGCCGACGCCGACGTGATCCTGGCTGCGGAGATGGTGGCGTTCACCGCCCTGGAGTTGGCGCTCAACGATCGCTTCGGCCTACTGATCAAAGGCCTGTCGCCACCGCCCAAGAAAAAGAAAGAGCCGTCGGCCACCGGCATGATCGCCACGCCGCTGCTTTCGGACCTCCTCGACCACCTGGTCACTCATCAGGGCATTCGCGAGCTGGATTTTCCAACCGCCCGAATAGGCGGCGGGCGGGTCGTCAATCGCCTGCGGAAGATCGGTCCCTTAGCTGACCGTCCGACCTTGACGGAGATGCGAAATCGTCACGCCCACGGCTCGCCAATCGAAGGCGGGCCGCTCTCAGGCCTGCTGCATGTGATCCGCGACCTGATCCACTACTGCTACGCCTGAGGCGCCGCGCCGCGCCTAGCCCAGGTCGTCGTCCGCGTCCAAGCGCCTGAACATCTCGACCCGCGCAACGGCGTTGCGGTGAATGATGCCCTCCAAGCCACTGACGATCCGGTCCAGTGCGCTCGTGTCGTCACGGAACGCGACCGCCAGCGCATTAGATACCTGGTCGGCCAAGCGCGAAATCGTCGCCGCCAGCCGCTTGGGATCGCGATTGGCCAGCGCCAACTCTGTGGCGACGAGGACAGTAAGCTGCGCCTCGAAGTCAAACAGCGGCTCTTCCATCGGCAAGGTCACGCCTCCGATCTGCCCTCCGGACCTACGCCAAGGCCCGCTCCATCAAAGGTCGATCTTTCGCTCGTCGCCGACAATCGCCAACGATCGCGCGTCGATCACAGGAGCAGAACATGTCGGATCCGGCGCCCGCCGCCCAGGCCAATGCCCAACCCAGCAGCCCGATCCGCCCGATCCGGCGCTCAGAACTGCGCAAGCTCGTGCCACTAGCCGACAGCACCATCTACGAACTTGAACAGCGCGGCGACTTTCCCCGTCGCTTCGCCCTCACCCGCCGCTGCGTGGTGTGGGATCGAGGCGAGGTCGAGATCTGGCTGGCCAAACGCAAAGCCAACCCCATCGCTGAAGGCGAGCGGACGCCTGGTCCCGACGTGCGCCTGCGGCGGAGCCGACCGGTAGCAGGACCGTCAGCCCCAGCGAGACGCGGCAGAACAACCTAGGCGGTACAGGCGGAACCTCGTAAGCTTACTCCATGGCTCCGCTCAGACTGTTCTTTCCGCCGCCCCAGAACTGGCCCGACTTCGAAACCTTGACGGCATCGACGGCTGAACGCGTGTACAATCCGCATTCCGTCGACATCGTCGGGCGGTCTGGTCAGTACCAAGGCGGTCTCGATCTCTGGATCTCCGGCCTTGAGATCGGCATCCAATGCAAACGCCACCTCAAACTCGACCCCAATGGTCTGCCTCGACCTGGCGGCAGCCTCAATGCAAAAGAGCTGCGCACTGCCGTAGAGGAGACGGACAACGGCCCCTGGCCGCTCAAGAAATTCATCCTCGCCACAACCGCACCGGCAAGCGCGGACTTGGTCCTGGCCGCTCACGTCCTCAGCAAGGAGCGCGCCGAGCTTGATCGCTGCAGCGTAACGATCTGGTTCTGGGACCAGTTCGTAAACCACCTGAATAACTATGACCCATTAGCTCGACACTACTACGAGAACGTCCTGCAGATCCGATCTGATGACGATCAAGATCGTAAGATCATCGACGTCGTCACTCGTGCGTTCTTTCGCCCAGCGTTCGAAGATCCCATCGATAAGGAACACGGCGATAATTTCAAGCAAGCGCTTGAAGACACTGTGCACGCGCTCAACACAGGTGAGCGGATCGATCGCAACCAGCGCCATACCTTCGAAGCAGCCCATGGCGGGCGCAGCGCTGTCTTGAAGGACGATTGGCGACAAAAACTAGACGAACTCTACGACGAGGTGGCCTTGCTCCGTCAGACCTTCGCCCTGGCTATCAAGCAGAACAAGATCGTGATGCACTCCGGCTACCTGCAACCGCTTGATCCGATCACCGAGCAGTTCATAAACGAGCACCGACACGCGATCCAAGCGGGGGCGCGCCAACTGCGCCAAGATGCCGGGCTGCCCTGAGGGAGAGTACGTCCTCCGTTCGCTGGCCCAAACACGCCGTTGATATCGGCGCCCAATAACATCAGAGCGCCCTCCACCTCCATCACGCCAAAGAGCCGTGGCTGAATTTCCCAGTCGCGTTGGTAGCTGGACGACCAGTTCATCGACCCTGGCCTCGCCGCACAGCTGGCCGTTTATGACGGTGGAGACTCGTCCGTCATCAGCCGTTTGCGACGGACAAAAGCCGCGCCGTTCGAGACCGGCAGGCTCATTCCGTGATTGAACATCGGTTGCACCGTACCAATGAATTCAGCGCCACCCAAAGCTCCACGCGCGACTTCGCCTGAACGCCATGTGCGCCAGCCAGCTCCCCCGGAAGACAAACCCAGGTCTTTGCGCACCAATCGCTTCAAGCTGGCCCGCGCTTTCAACACCGCCGCCGTCTTTTGCCTGACGTGAGAAGACCATTCGCCGGCCGCATCGGCCTGCCGTAGCTCTAGGAAAAAGACGCTGACCGCCTGCTCAACTTTAGCGCTCAGAAGGCCGGTCCGCCGGACGACGGCCTTGCGCATCACAGCAGTGGCGATTTCGAACTCTTCGCGCTTGCGCCGCTCCACCTCGGGGGTGATTACGAATTCCCTCCGCGTGTCCTCGCTGACGAGGTCGGCCCACTGGGCCATGACATCCAGCGCATCGAAGATGTCGGCGTAGACTTCGGATTTGGCGGCCCAGATCTTCTCTCTCAAGCCGCGCTTGTTCGTCTGGACAGCCGTGAAAATCGCCGCCGTCACGACCGCGATGGCGCTGACGATCGCCGCTATGACCGGCACCCACCCCATGACCGCCTCCCCATCCGCCACACCCAAAATGTGGTGCCGATCGAGCGTCGCCGCAATCTCGATCTCCTAAGAGCGATAGACGGCGCCGGCAGGATTTTGGGCGCCTGCCCAAGGGCCAGACCTTGACGATGCGTATGCGCTTGAGAGCGGTCAGCACATCGACGACGCGCTCGTACAAGTTCAGGGGGCCGTCCTGTCCAACATCGTTCACCTCGCCCAAGCGCGTGCGTCCTCCGGCGCCGCAACGCCCAAGCAGCAGGCCACTGCACCCGCGCCGCTACACGCCTTGACCAGCATCCGCTTCGTGCTGGCGCTCGGGGTGGTGCTGTTCCACTACCAGGTGAACATGATCACGCCCGAGGCCGTGCCAATCGCGCTGATCGAGCGCGCCCGCCTGGGGGTCGACATCTTCTTCATCCTGTCGGGCTTCGTACTGGCCCACGTTTACGGCCCGCAAATCCAGGAAGGCCGCTACAGCCATCGCCGCTTCATCGTCGCCCGGTTCGCCAGGATCTACCCAACCCACCTTGCGATGCTGGTCCTGATGGGGCTGGTCGCCATCATAGCCGTGATGCTGCGCCAGCCCTTCGCGGCCGCCGGCCATAGCCTGACCGACTGGTTCGCCGATCTCTTCCTCGTTCAGGCCTGGCTACCGATATCGCCCACCGAGTGGAACGGCCCAGCCTGGTCGCTGTCAGCCGAATGGGCCGCCTACCTGACGTTCCCCCTCTTTGCCTATGTCGGCCTACGACGCGGACGAAACCCATGGCTCACCGTGCTGCTGGCCGCGCTGGTCTTCGCGGTAATGGACCTGATCTACCGGCGGATTTCGGGCGAGGTGGTCACCCATGCGGACAGCACGTTCGGGGTTCTGCGCATACCCGGCCAATTCCTCTACGGTATCGGCCTGCAGCAATTGTCGCTTCGCTTGCACCCACGTCCGGCGATGGCCGTCGCCGCGGCGATCATCTCGGCGTCAGCGCTCCTGGCCTCGATGCACTGGCAGCTCGACGAGCGGATCACGGTCGCGCTGGCCGGGCCGTTCGTCCTGAGCCTGGCGATGGTCAGCCGATCCGGCGCCGATGGCGTGCTCGCCCACCCCGCCGCCCTTCTCGCCGGCGAAGCCAGCTATGCGCTCTACTTGGCGCACATGCCCGTCCTCGTGATCTGGAAAAACGCCATCGCGGTGCTGACCGGAAGCGACAGCAGCTACCGACTATCCGTGGTCGAGGTCGCCGTGCTCCTGCCCATCACCCTAGCGGCGGCGGTTGCGCTCTACACGCTCTGGGAAAATCCGGCACGCGCCTGGATCCGCGGCCGCCTTTCTTCACCGTCGAACTCGCTTGGAACCTCATAAAACCCGACGGCCCCGCAGAAAGCCGCCCTGGCGACGGAGTTGGCGATCTCCGAGACTGGTTGCGAACGAGCCCCCTCCGGAAAACGATCGTTGTTAATTTATAACACATGCGATCTAAGGCGACGTTCGCCACGGAGTCGTTTCGATGTTCAAGCCGCTCGCCGTCCTGGCCATCAGCCTATCCTTGGCGGCCTGCGCCACGACACCGCCGGCGCCGCGAGCCCCCCTTCGCATCGCCACCTGGAACATGGAGCACCTTTCGGAGGACGGCGCCCAAGGCTGCAAGGCCCGCACCGACGCAGACTATGCCCTCATGCGGCGCTACGCTGATCGGCTAAACGCCGACGTCATCGCCTTCGAAGAAGTGGAGTCGATCAAGGCCGCCTCGCGGGTGTTTGATCCAGCCAAGTACCAGCTGATCATCGAGGAACGATCGGCCGGTGACCACTTCCCCTGCGGCGGCCAGGAGGGTCGCAAGCTCACCCGTCAAGCCGTCGGCTTCGCCATTCGCAAAGGCGTCCAGTTCGACCGCGCTCCAGACTTGGCGGACCTAGCGGTCGGCAATCCCAACCTTCGCTCCGGCGTAGACATCATCGTGCACGCTCGTGGCCACGCGCCGGTTCGCCTTTTGGCGGTGCACTTGAAGTCAGGCTGCTTCAACGGCCTGAAGGGTGACGCCTGTCAAACCCTGCAACAGCAGATTCCCGTCCTCGAAAAGTGGATCGACGCCCGCGCCGCCGAGCCCATCCGCTTCATCGTACTTGGCGACTTCAATCGCCGGCTTGCCCGCCAGGACGACGTGCTGTGGGCCGATCTCGACGATGGACAACCCGCGAATGCTGACCTCTCGCTCGCGGAAGGAACGACAACACCCAAGTGCGATCCGCGCTTCAAGGAGTTCATCGATCACATCGTGCTCGACGCTCGAAGCGCTCGCGATCTTGCGGGGTTCGAAGAGCAAACCTATGCGCTGGCTGACGGACACCCGTCCGACCACTGCCCGGTCGTCGCCTCGCTCAAATAGATCCCTCAGGCTTTCCGCCGTAGCCATGTCCTAACCGACGGCCTTAGCGGCTTACCAGCTGGCGGCCTCGACATAGATCTCCTGTCGTAGGAAGGAGAGCTAAATGTCCTTGTCGGCTTCGGCGAACCGAATGGCTCAGCTTCGCGTTAGGCACCCGTGGGAAGTTTGTGATGGGGATCCTTGCTCTGCAGGCCAACGCGCCATGATCCGGTTTGCCTCTGGCAACCTAAGGACCGTGGCTATCGGCGCTGGACGAGGCTAGCTTGACCATACAGCGGAGCGAGATGGTGCGCGCTCCGGTACGGCGTTCGATCAGCGTCCGATCTCCCGAAAGCCTTCGCGATCGGAGCGCCCCAGGTACGAGTGATGACGCCCAACCCTGCTCCCTTCCTCGCCGGCGGCGGCCGCGCCACCGACCTGATCCTGGCGCGCGACTGGAGCAACCATCCGCTCGGTGTGCCCGCAGACTGGCCCCAAGGGCTCAAGACAGCGCTCAGCCTGGTGGTCAATTCGCCGGAGTCGATGATCCTGTGCTGGGGTCCGGATCTGCACTTCTTCTTCAACGAGACCTACACCCCGCTCTTGGGACCGCGAGTCGACTGGGCCATGGGCGCGCGGTTCGACGAGGTCTGGGCCGACGCGCTCGACCAGGCGATGCCGATCGTCGAAGACGCCATGGCCGGCCGCAGCAATCGCTTCAACGACCTGCCGTGGAAGCTCGCCACCGACCGCGGCCAGGCCGATACCTGGTGGACCTTCTCCTATTCGCGGATCCTGGACGAAAATGGCGGTCCGGCCGGTCTCTTTATCTTCACCAACGAGACCACCCAGAAGGTCCTGGCCGACGCCAACCTGCGCGCAAGCCAGGAAGAGATCGTCCGCATCGCCGCCCAGCAGCGCCGCTCGCTACAGCAGATGCCCGGCTTCGCCGCGATCCTCGAAGGACCTGAGCACCGCTTCCAGTGGGTCAACGACGCCTACGAAGACATATCCGGCAAGCGTGACTTCATCGGCCACTCGGTGCGGGAAGTGTTCCCGGATCTGGTCGGACAGGGCTTCTACGAGCTACTCGACGAGGTCTATGTGTCCGGGACCGCCTTCTCGGCGCGCGAGATGCCGATCCGACTAGATCGCGAGTCGGGCGCCGAAGACCGGTTCATTGACCTGGTCTACGAGCCCCTGCGCGACGACGACGGCCAGGTCACCGGCATCTTCGTCGGCGGCTACGATGTCACCGACCGCATGAACGCCCAACGAGACTTGGCGCAGGCCAACGCCCAGCTCGAACAGCGGGTCGACGCGGCGGTCCGCGAACTCATGGCCGCCGAAGAGGCCTTGCGCCAGGCGCAGAAGATGGAGGCGGTCGGCCAGCTCACCGGCGGGCTCGCCCACGACTTCAACAACCTGCTGGCCGGCGTTTCCGGATCGCTGGAGCTGATGCAGAGCCGCATCGTCCAGGGCCGGATCCCGGAAATCGATCGCTACATGATCGCGGCTCAGGGCGCGACCCGCCGCGCGGCGGCCCTGACCCATCGCCTCCTGGCCTTCTCGCGCCAGCAGACGCTCGATCCCAAGCTGACCGACGTCAACCAGCTGATCGCCGGCATGGAAGACCTGATCCGTCGCACGGTCGGCCCGGCCATTCATATCGAGACGGTCGGAACCGCAGGGCTCTGGACGACCCTGGTCGATCCGCCGCAGCTCGAGAACGCCCTCCTCAACCTCTGCATCAACGCTCGCGACGCCATGCCCGATGGCGGCCGGATCACCATCGAGACTGCCAACCGCTGGATCGACGACGCGGCCGCCAAGACGCACGATATGCCGCCTGGCCAATATGTATCGATGTCGGTGACCGACACCGGCACGGGCATGACCCCGGACGTGATCGCCAAGGCCTTCGATCCGTTCTTCACCACCAAGCCGCTCGGCCAGGGTACAGGCCTAGGTCTGTCGATGATCTATGGCTTCGCCAAGCAGTCCGATGGCCAGGTGCGGATCTATTCCGAGGTCGGCATCGGCACGACCATGTCCATCTATCTGCCCCGCCACATGGGCGAGGCCGAGGCGCCGACGGCGCCGATCACAAGACCGGTCGAGCGCGCGGGGGATGGCGAGTGCGTGCTCGTCGTCGACGACGAGCCGACCGTGCGCATGCTGGTCACCGACGTCCTGGCCGAACTGGGCTACACCTCGATCGAGGCCGCCGACGCCAAGGCGGGCCTGCTGGTTCTGCAATCGGACGCGCGCATCGACCTCCTGGTGACCGACATTGGCCTGCCGGGCGGCATGAACGGTCGCCAGCTCGCCGACGCCGCCCGCGCCCGGCGTCCCGACCTGAAGGTCCTCTTCATAACCGGCTATGCCGAGAACGCCCTGGTCGGCAACGGCCGCCTCGTTCCAGGCATGACGGTGCTGACCAAGCCCTTTGCGGTCGACGTCTTGGGCGCTCGGATTCAAGAGATGATCTCGCGATAGACACCGTCCGTGGTGACCAGAACGGGGGTAGTCGGAAAATAGCGACCGCTGCGAAAGCGGACATCCGACCTCCCCAATAGCCTGGCGCGGGCTGACCAATCCGCATGGCGCTGGCCATCCAATTGGCTGGCGCCCTGCAAACTGCCTGAAGGGCGGCGCCCGCCTACACCGCCGGATCCAACGTGATGCCGTGTTCAACCGTTGGCTTGAGCGTCGGCAGGTGCTTTTGCCCGGAAACCCAGGCGTCAATCATGTCGGCCCACTCCTGGAGCATATGGCGGCGCTGCGTCGCGTACTCGGCGACATTGTAGACCCGACGTGAGGTCCGCCGATCGACGTGAGCCAGGCAGCGCTCGATCCAGTCCTCATCGAAACCGATTTCGTTCAGGAGGGTCGATCCGGTCCGCCGGAGGTCGTGGACCGTGAACGGAGGCAGAGCCAGGTCGTTGGCCTTGGCCCGCTCGGCGATAGACATTGTCACCCGGTTAAAGGTCGCGCGCGACATCGGCTCGTTGGCGTCGTAGCGCGACGGCAAGACATAGCGTGACCCACCCGAGCAGGTCTTCAGCGCGATCAGGATGTCGAGGGCCTGGGTCGACAGGTAGACGTTGTGGGCTCTCCCGCACTTCATCCGTTCCTTGGGAATCTGCCAAACCGCGTTGACGAAGTCGATCTCGCTCCACACCGCGTCTTGGAGTTCGCTCTTACGGACCATGGTCAGAAGGATGAACTTCAGGCCCAGCCGGATCGTCGGCAGGGTCGGGACCTGCTCCAGGAGCGTGTAAAACAGTCGGATCTCTCGCGGCGACAACGCTCGCTCACGCGGCGTGAACGTCCAGATCGACGACGGGTTAACCTCCTTGGCGGGGTTCTCTACCTTCTCGCCGTGGAGCCTGGCGAAGGCGTAGATCAAGTTGATCTGATCGCGGATATGCACGGCCGTCGCGGGCGCGCCTCGATCCTTCACCTTCTGGCAAAGCGCCCGGACGTCCTGCGGTTCGACCTCGGTCAGAAGCCGGTTCTCGAACGCCTTGACGATGTCGCGCTCGAAAACGCTACGCCGCATGGCGCGCGTGCTTTCGGCCATCCTCCCCTCCTCGAGCCATTTGCGACCAAACTCGCCGAACGTCTTGGCGGCTTTGATCTTCGCTTTGGCGCGCTGCTTCTCCATGGCGGGAGACACCCCTTCCCGCACCTGTCGGCGGGCCTCCATGACGAGCTCGCGCGCCTTGAGCAGGCTGATGCCGCCAGACCCGTAGCGACCCAGGGTCAGGGTCTCACGCCGATTGTTCAGGCGGTAGTCGAGGCGGAACGTGATGCCCCCTGCTGGTGAGACCACGACGTACATACCGTCACGGTCGGTCGCCTTATAGGGTTTTCTCTTTGGTTTCAGGCTCTTGAGAGCAGCGTCGGTTAGCATTGGGGACGGTCTCCGCACCCCTGAAAGCGCGCAAAAGCCGCCGCTATACCGTCACCCGATTTCGGGAGGCACGGTGGCGAAATTCTTTTGCGATTTCAGGAACTTGTTGCTGGAAAAAGTACCGTCAGGCCCGACGTGAGCTGACGGTACCAGCCGACCCGGCGCAGGAGCAAGGTGCGCTCCGGCCCGTCAATTAGACGACATTTGAAATTCTGCTCACCGATAGTTGCCGATACTTGGCGGCGAGAATCACAAATTATTTCAACACCTTAGACGACATTCGCGATAGGTCGCGAACGTCGCCGGAGGGGCCTGAATCATTCCCACTCGATCGTGCCGGGCGGCTTGCTGGTCACGTCGTAGACGACGCGGTTGACGCCGCGGACCTCGTTGATGATCCGGGTGGCGGTCTTGCCGAGGATCTCCCAGGGGAACTCGAAGAAGTCGGCGGTCATGCCGTCGGTCGAGGTAACCGCGCGCAGGGCCAGGACGTTTTCGTAGGTGCGTGCATCCCCCATGACCCCAACCGTCTTGACGGGAAGAAGCACGGCGAAGGCCTGCCAGATCTTGTCGTAGAGGCCGGCGTTGCGGATCTCTTCGAGATAGATGGCGTCGGCGTCCTGCAGCACCTTGACCTTCTCGGGCGTGATCTCTCCCGGGATGCGGATGGCCAGGCCCGGGCCGGGGAACGGATGGCGACCGACGAAGGCCGGCGCCAGGCCCAGTTCGACGCCCAGGGCTCGGACCTCGTCCTTGAAGAGCTCGCGCAGCGGCTCGACCAGCTTGAGCTTCATGTAGTCCGGCAGGCCGCCCACGTTGTGGTGGCTCTTGATCACGGCCGACGGGCCGCCGCGGGCCGAAACGCTCTCGACGACGTCGGGATAGAGGGTGCCCTGGGCCAGGAACTGCGCGCCGTCGATCTTGGCGGCTTCCTTGTCGAAGACGTCGATGAACAGCTTGCCGATGGTCTTGCGCTTGGTCTCGGGGTCGGAGACGCCCGCCAGCTCGCCCAGGAACAGGTCGCCGGCGTCTACGTGGACCAGCGGGATGTTGTAGTGGTCGCGGAACAGGGTCACGACCTGGTCGGCCTCGTTCTTGCGCAGAAGACCGGTGTCGACGAACACGCAGGTCAGTTGGTCGCCGATGGCCTCGTGGATCAGCACGGCGGCCACCGAGCTGTCGACGCCGCCCGACAGGCCGCAGATCACCTTGCCGTCGCCGACCTGGTCGCGGATCTTCTGGACCATCTCCTGGCGGAAGGCCGCCATGGTCCAGTCGCCCTTCAGGCCGGCCAGGGCCAGGAAGTTCCTGTAGATCTGCGGGCCGTTGACGGTGTGGTAAACCTCGGGGTGGAACTGCAGCGCGTAGATCTTCTTGGCGTCGTTGGCGATGGCGGCGAACGGCGCGCCGTTCGAGGTGCCCACCACCTCGAAGCCTTCAGGGATGGCCGTGACGCGGTCGCCGTGGCTCATCCAGACGGTTTCCAGCTCGCCCACGCCGGCCAGACCTTCGAACAGCGGGCTCGCCTTGCCGATGGTCAGTTCGGCGCGGCCGAACTCGCCGGCGTGACCGCCCTCGACCTTGCCGCCGAGCACGTCGCACAGCAGTTGCTGGCCGTAGCAGATGGCCAGCATCGGCAGGCCGAGATCGAACAGCTTGCGGCCGATGCGCGGGCTGTCGGCCTCGAGCACGCTGGCCGGACCGCCCGACAGGATGATCGCCGAGGGCTGGTAGTCGTCGACCAGCGCTTCAGCCTTGTCGAACGGATGGATCTCGCAATAGACGCCGGCCTCGCGCACCCGGCGCGCGATCAGCTGGGTCACCTGGCTGCCGAAATCGACGATCAGGACGCGCTGGTGGTGGGTTTCGGTGGTCATCGGCAAGGTCTCCAGCGTGTCGGTCAGGGCGTTACGGCGCGTAGGTCGAGCGCTCGAGCACGGCGGCGAAGAAGCCGTCCGTACCGGCGCGGTGCGGGGTCAGGCGCAGATAGCCTTCCGGGGTCACGTGGGTGACGCCGTCCAGGGCGATCGGCTTGACGGTGAATTCGGGGTGGCGTTCGAGGAAGGCCGCGACGCGGTCCTCGTTCTCCTCGGTCAGCAGCGAGCAGGTGACGTAGATCATCCGGCCGCCGGCCTTCACGAAGGTGGAGGCGTCCTCCATGACGCTGTCCTGCTCGATCTGGCGCTTGGCCAGCTGATCGGGCGACAGCCGCCACTTGGCGTCGGGATGGCGCCGCCAGGTGCCGGCGCCGGTGCAGGGCGCGTCGACGAAGACGACGTCGATCTTGCCTTCCAGGCCCTTCAGCGGCTCGGCCTCGATCGGCGAGCGGATCTGCAGGTTGCGCACCCCTGCCCTCTGGCCGCGACGGATGGTGTCGGCCAGGCGGCGCGCGTCGGCGTCATGGGCGAAGATCTGGCCGCTGTTGCCCATGGCGGCGGCCAGGGCGAGCGTCTTGCCCCCGCCCCCGGCGCAGAAATCGAGCACCTGCTTGCCCTTGACCGCGCCGGCGACGGCGGCGGCGATCTGCGAGCCCAGGTCCTGGACCTCGAACCAGCCCTTGGAAAAGGCCGGAACGGCCTCGACCGAGGGCGTGCGATCGGCGGCGGCGGGCGCGGGAATGCGGAAGGCGGTCGGCAGGATCCCCGCCGGCGCGGCGTTGATCGGGGCCAGGGCCTTGGCGCCGCGTTCGGCGTCGGTCTTCAGCGTATTGATCCGCAGGTCGACCGGCGCACGCTCGGACAGCGCGGCCATCTCGACGGCCTGGTCGGCGCCCAGGGCGCGGGCCAGGTGCGGCTCCAGCCAGTCGGGATAATCGCCGGCCACGGGCGCGGGGGCGTCGTCCAGCGAAACAGGATCCTTCAGGCGAGCCTGCTCGGCCTCGGTGAGCGCGCCAAAGCCGTGCTCTTCCGAAGCGGCCTCGCCGATACGCTCGAGCGGCCACTTCCAGACGAAGGCCAGGACGCCCAGCACCACGCCGCGCGCGGCGGGCTCGCCCATCATCCAGCCCAGCGAGCGCTTGCGGCGCAGGGCGTCGAGCACAAGGCCCGAGACGAAGGCCCGATCCTTAGAGCCGGCATAGCGCGCGGCTTCGCCCCAGCGCTTGAGCGCCATCTTCACAGGGAAATGCCGCGTCTCGATCTCGGTCAGAACCTCGATCGCCGCGGAAACCCGTCCTCCGTCACGCATGGAGCTAAATCACCAACGCCAGAAGGACCATGGCCAGGCCCGCCATCGAGGCGACCCAGACAAGGCTGCGAACGACCGGCACGCCGAACGCATAGAGAAAGACATAGACCGCCCGGGCGCCGACATAGAGCGCAACGCCGGCGGCGGTCAGCGCGCCGAGCCGGCCGCCCAGATAGGCGGCCAGCACGGCGGCGACGAAGAACGGGAACGTCTCGCGGAAGTTGGCGAAGGCCCTTTCGAGCCGTCCGGCCATACCGGTCAGCACGACAGGCGTCTCCCGCGAGCCGACATTCCACTTCAAGCCGCGCTGGGGCTGGGCCGCCGCGCTGGCCCACAGGAGGTGGACCAGCCCGATGACGACCGCGACCGCCAGCATTCGCAGCTCGAAGGCCATCTGCATGGCCTAGACCGCGCTCGGATAGTTCGGAGCCTCGCGCGTGATCATCACGTCGTGGACGTGGCTTTCACGCAGGCCGGCGCCGGTGATTCGGACGAAGCGGGCGCGTTCCTGCAGCTCGGGGATGGTCGGCGCGCCGACATAGCCCATGGCCGCGCGCAGACCGCCGACCAGCTGGTGCAACACCGGCGAGATCGGACCCTTGAACGGGGTCTGGCCCTCGATGCCTTCCGGAACGAGCTTGAAGCTGTCGGTCACTTCCTTCTGGAAGTAACGGTCGGCCGAGCCGCGGGCCATGGCGCCCACCGAACCCATGCCGCGATAGCTCTTGTAAGAGCGGCCCTGGTACAGGAACACCTCGCCCGGCGCCTCTTCGGTGCCGGCGAACATCGAGCCCATCATGGCGGTCGAGGCGCCCGCGGCGATGGCCTTGGCCAGGTCGCCCGAGTACTTGATGCCGCCGTCGGCGATGATCGGCACGCCGGCTTCGCGACTGGCGCGAACGGCTTCCATGATCGCGGTCAGCTGCGGCACGCCCACGCCCGCCACGATGCGGGTGGTACAGATCGAGCCCGGGCCGATGCCCACCTTCACCGCGTCGGCGCCGGCGTCGATCAGAGCCCGCGCGGCGTCGTAGGTGGCGATGTTGCCGGCCACGATCTGGACGCGGTTGGCTTCGCGCTTCAGGCGCGAGACCGCCGCGGCGACCTGGCTGGAGTGGCCGTGGGCGGTGTCGATGACGACGACGTCCACGCCGGCGTCCACCAGGCCCATGGAGCGCTCGAAACCGGCGTCGCCGACGGTCGAGGCCGCGCCGACCAGCAGGCGGCCCTTGTCGTCCTTGGCGGCCAGGGGGTGAGCCTGGGCCTTCTCGATGTCCTTCACCGTGATCAGGCCGACAGCGCGATAGGCCTCGTCGACGACGATCAGGCGTTCGATCTTGTGCTTGCGCAGAAGCTCGCGGGCCTCGCGGTGATCCACGCCCTCGCCGACCGTGATCAGGTTCTCGCGGGTCATCAGCGCCGAGGCCGGAACGTTGGCGTCGCCCTCGAAGCGCATGTCGCGGTTGGTCAGGATGCCGACCAGCTTGCCCGTGTCGCGCTCGACCACCGGGAAGCCCGAGATCTTGCGGCGGGCCGTGATCTCGCGGACCTCGGCCAGGGTGGTGTCGGGGTGGATGGTCAGCGGGTTGATGACCATGCCGCTTTCGTAGCGCTTGACCTCGCGGACGTGGTCGGCCTGCTCCTCGTTGGAGAGGTTGCGGTGCAGGATGCCCAGGCCGCCGGCCTGCGCCATGGCGATGGCGAGACGGCTTTCAGTGACCGTGTCCATGGCGGCGGACACGAGCGGGATGTTCAGACTGATTTCACGCGTGAACTTGGTCTCGGTCGTCACTTGCGTCGGCATGACGTCGGACGGACCAGGTTCGAGCAAAACGTCGTCGAAGGTGAGCCCTTCGCGAATCTCCATAGGATTCTCCATTTTGCGGCGCTCGTATAGTCGCGAGGTGGGCGTTTGTCGAGGCGTGGAGAGCGGCTTGCGGTCGGAAATCTGCAGGCTCAGGAAGCGGGATCGAATTCCAGTCCCAGATCCCGCGCCACCCCGCCCAAGCGTTGATCCTGCGTCCAAAGACGGGCCCCAGCGGTCAACCGCGCGGCCGCCAGAAGGTGCGCGTCGACGTGACCAATTCCGCGCCCGTGAAGCCGATGCCTTTCGACGAAGTCAAGCACCTCGCCATCAGTCGCCAGGGTCGCCACCGGCATCTGCCGAAGCGCTTCCAGAAAGGCCGTTCGGTTCTTGAGATTGCCAAGCGCCAGTTCACCGACGACGAACGGGTGGAGGAGCACCCTGCTCTCTTCCAACAGCCGCACCAGTAAGGCGTCGGCTGAGCGCAGATGCGCTACCCATACCGAGCTATCGACGAGGATCACGCCGACTGAGACCTCCGGCGAGGAACAAGCTCGAGATCCGGCTCGCTCCCACCGAGCAGCGCCAGGCGACGCGCGCTTTCGCGCTCTATGAGAGCCTTCAGGGCCTCACGCACCAACGCCGCCTTTTCCTGGATTCCAGTAAGTGCGGCAGCCCGGTCCAGCAGGTCATCGTCGAGGGCCAGTGTCGTGCGCATGCCGCGAACTCCTTGCAGCACGAAAATAGCATCAAATGGCGCCGACATCCATGCCAGGTTCGCCCTTGCACGCGTTCGTTCAGGGCGCGTCAAACGGTTCGCAGCTCCTGGCCCGCGGAACGTAGCTCAGCAGTCGGAAGCCATCGCCGGTCCAGAGATAGCGATAGACACCCTCGCGGGCCTGATCCTCTCGCGGCGCGCCAGCCAGCACGATGACGCGGCTGCCTCGCTTGAAGGTTACGCCGCCGAGCTTTCCGCCCACGTGGTTCGTATCCATGTAGTCCGCGCCAGGCAGTTTCGTGACCCGGCCTGTCCGCGCGTCCACCGCGGCCCAGGCCACGCAGGAGGTCCCGCAGCCCCACCGGACGATCGTCATGTGGCCCGCGAAGTTCGGCCCTTGGGCCGCGCCCTCACGTAGGGCAGTGCGAAACAGCCGCTTGTCCGGCGTATCGAGGACGGGCTTGGCCGGAACGCCGCTCCAGGCCTTGGCCGGATGAGAGTCGAACCGCAGGCTGTCGCCCGACGAGTTTTCGGTGATGACGCAGTCTGGCGTCGATACGGTCGCCGCGATCATCAGAGAAACCAGCGCAGCGACCATCGGATGACTACCTCCCCTTGAACCCCGTGGCCACGAGGAAGACCTCGGAGCTGTCCTGGCGGCTGGCCTTGGGCTTGAAGTGCTGGACCTTCTCGAAGTGCTTCTTCAGCCGGGCGATGACCTCGGAGGTCTCGCCGCCCTGAAAGGCCTTGGCCACGAAGGCGCCGCCCGGACGCAGGGTCTCGATGGCGAACTCCGCGCCGATCTCGATAAGCCCGACGATGCGCAGGTGGTCGGTCTCGCGGTGGCCCACGGTGTTGGGGGCCATGTCGGACATCACCAGATCGGGCGCGCCGCCCAGGAGCTCGATCAGCTTGGGGGGGCAGGCCGGGTCGGTGAAATCCATCTCGATGATGTGGGCCGGCTCGACCGGATCGACGTGCAGCAGATCAACGCCCACGAGCTGGGTGACGCCGCGCTCGACCGCGATCTGCAGCCAGCCGCCCGGCGCGCAACCCAGATCGATGACGCGCGCGCCCTTCTTGAAGAAGCGGAACTTCTCGTCGATCTCGCTGATCTTGAAGGCCGCGCGGCTCCGATAGCCCAGGGCCCGGGCCTTGGCCGAGAACGGATCGTTGATCTGACGCTCCAGCCAGGCCTGCTGGCTGGGCGTGCGGCCGTCGGCGGTCTTCAGACGCGCGGGCTTGGCGCGGCCGTCGGCGTTGCCGCCCGTGGGCGGCTTGACCATCCGGCGGCGGGGGATTTCGTCGTTCATGCGTTCACCGTTCGGGCCGAACCGGCTCCGCCGCGCCGCCGGCGGCGGGGGCGCTTCTGCCGATCCGACATCAAAGACATCAGAAGTCCTTCTCTAAGCCCTCGGTCGGCGACTCGCACGCGAGAACACGGCCAAAGCTCCTGAACCGCCTGCAGAATGGCCGCGCCGGCCAGCACCAGGTCGGCCCGATCGGCCCCGATGCAGGGCTCCAGCGCCCGCTCCTTGGCGGTCAGTTGCAGCAGGCGCCCGGCGGCGGCTTCGCAGTCGGAACGCTGCATCCAAAGGCCGTCGACTACGTTGCGGTCATAGCGCGGAAGGCCAAGGTGCAGACCCGCCAGGCTGGTGATGGCGCCCGAGGTGCCCACCATGTGAGCGCGACCGGCGTCGAAGGTCTTGCGCATCGGCGCGGCATGCGGGAACGCCGAGATCTTCGACTTCACCTCCTCGACCATGGCCCGGAACCAGCCGTCGTCGGCCCGCTCGCCCTCGGGAAAGCGCTCGGCCAGGGTGACGACGCCGATGGGAATGGACAGCCAGGCGCGGATCGGCAGCTTCCAGGCCTCGAACTGGCGCGGCTTGGCGTCGAGGCCGCCGCCCTTGAGGTCGACCCACGAAAGCTCGGTCGAGCCGCCGCCGACGTCGACCACCAGGGCCGCGTCGGCCTCGCGGTCGAACAGGCTCATGCAGCCGGCGACAGAGAGCTGGGCCTCCTCGCGCGGGGTGATGATCTGCAGGCGAAGGCCGGTCTCTTCCGCCACGCGGCGGACGAACTCGGTGCCGTTGCTGGCGCCGCGACAGGCCTGGGTGGCCACGGCCTTGACCCGCACGGCCTTGCGGCGGCGGATCTTCTCGGCGCAGACCTTGAGCGCGGCCATCGAGCGCTCCATCGCCGCGTCCGACAGCTGGCCGGTCTGCGACAGCCCCTCGCCGAGGCGGACGATGCGGGAATAGGCCTCGACGACGCGGAAACCGCGCGGCGAAGGCGTCGCCACCAGGAGGCGGCAGTTATTGGTTCCGAGATCGAGCGCCGCATAGCACGGCTGCTCGCCCGGAGACCGGCGCGAGCCCTGGCCTGGCTGGCCACGGGGTCCGCCGGGCGCTCTCGGCGCCTCCGACATGGTCTTTCACCTTGTCTCGCAGGCGATTCGTCACGAACCGCCTCACTTCGGGTGCGACCATAGCAACCGTGTCGATGCACCGGAAGGCGGCGTGACCCAACAATGAACGCCGTTTACGTTCAGGATTCAGTCAGGAGACTCGTCGTAATATCTTCATCATGAACGAGAGACTCGCCAAATTCGCGATCGGCCAGGTCGTCAAGCACCGCATCTTCCCTTTCCGGGGCGTGGTGTTCGACGTCGACCCGGTGTTCGCCAATACGGAAGAGTGGTGGGAGTCCATTCCCGAGGACATCCGGCCGTCCAAGGACCAGCCGTTCTATCACCTGCTGGCCGAGAACGACGACAACACCTATGTCGCCTATGTCTCCGAGCAGAACCTGCTGGCCGACGACACGGGTGAACCCGTGCACCATCCGCAAGCGGCGCTGATCTTCGAATCCTTCGACCACGGGGCCTACAAGCTTCGCCCCCGGATCTCGCACTAGCTCGCAAGGTCTCACCGCCGCCCTGCCGGTTGCGCGCAAAAATCGAACGGAACTTGCCCGACAGCGGGCGTAACGTCGTTTCATGAGCGCAGACGGTTTCAGCGGTGGGCCGCCCCCAGGGGCGCGGCCCGATTGGACGATCGACCAGGGCTGGGAAAGCTACAGTCAGGCCGAGCATGATGTCTGGATCACGCTGTACGAGCGCCAGGCCAAGGTCCTGCAGAACCGCGCCTGCGACGAGTTCCTGCGCGGCCTGGATGCGCTGGACCTGCACCGCACCGGCATTCCCGACTTCAACCGGATCAACGACGAGCTCCAGCGCCTGACCGGCTGGAGCGTCGTGGCCGTGCCGGGCCTAGTGCCCGACGACGTGTTCTTCGATCACTTGGCCAACCGCCGCTTTCCGGCCGGCCAGTTCATCCGCAAGCCGCATGAACTGGACTACCTGCAAGAGCCGGACGTCTTCCACGACGTGTTCGGCCACGTGCCGATGCTGACCGACCCGGTGTTCGCCGACTAYATGCAGGCCTATGGCAAGGGCGGCCAGCGGGCGCTGGGCCTTGGACGGCTGGCCAACCTCGCCAGGCTCTACTGGTACACCGTCGAGTTCGGCCTGATGGCCACGCCGGCGGGCTTGCGGATCTACGGCGCGGGCATCGTCTCGTCGCGGACGGAGTCGATCTTCGCCCTGGAAGACCCCTCCCCCAACCGCATCGGTTTCGACCTGGAGCGGGTGATGCGCACGCCCTACCGCATCGACGATTTCCAGCAGGTCTACTTCGTGATCCCGTCGATCCAGACGTTGCAGGAAGTGACCCTGCGCGACTTCTCCGCGCTCTACGAGCGGCTGGCCGGCGCCGGCGACATCGACATCGCCGAGATCGTGGGCGCCGACCAGGTGCTGACCCGTGGGACCCAGGCCTATGCGAAGGCCGGCGGGCGGCTGGCCTCGGCGGCGGGCTGAGCCCGCAGGCCGAACAGCACCCGCACGCCAGGAACACGCCTGACGATCTCGTAGGTGGCGAAGCAGGCGCCGAAGGTTCCCGCGACCAGGATCAGCGCCTCCAGACCTTGCGGCAGTCCGGCCTTGGCCAAGTGGTGAGCCAGCACCACCGTCACCGTCTGATGGGCGATGTAGAACGGGAAGACGCCCACGGTCAGGTAGCGCAGCACCGGCCCGCCCCGGTTCAGATGCCTGGCGCCGAACCCGAGAATGGCGGCGATCGCGCACCACTGGTCCACCGCGTAGACGCCGCGCATTGCCAGGCGCAATGCCTCGGCCGGCTCGCCCTGCCGATAGATCCAGGCATAGGTCGCGAACATGGCGTAGGCGACGACCGCCAGCGTCAGCGCGGGCCAGCGCAACGCGATCAGCCGCTCTCGCAGCACCAAGGACTTGGCCAGGCCAAACCCCAGCAGGAAGGCCCCGAACGAAATCGCGTGATTGTACCAGTCGTCGACCAGGGCGTGGGTGACGTCGAAGATCGGCAGCAACACCGCGCGAGCCAGCGCCAGGAACGCGATCGGCAGGACGAGGAGCCAGGGACCGGCCAACATGCGCTCGCAGGCCGCCTGCAGCCTGTCGCCCAGCCTGGGAATGATCGCCAGCAGCAGCGCCAGAACGAGCGTGTAGACCAGCAGATAGGCCACGAACCACATGTGGTTCCAGGTCGGGGTGATCAGGCAGTCGCCGTCCTCGCCGCACCACCGGCCCGACGACGTCATGTACTTGCCCCAGAAGACCGGCCAGGGATCGACGCCGAACGGCGCCTGCGGGTGCGCGGCCACGTACTCGGCCACCTGGTAGTAGGACTGCGGCGGCACGATCACGATCATGGCCAGCAGCAGGGGCGGCAGCAGCCGCGCGATGCGGCCCCTGGCCAGTTTCCCGACACTGACCTTGTCGGCCATGAAGCGCGTGGCCGCGCCGGAGACGAGAAACAGCAGAGTCAGCCGCCAGGGGCTGGTCAGCATCATCACCGGCTCGAGCGCCGGGATCGGATGGGGCGACTTCACGTGCCACTCCCAAGGCACGTAGAACATGCCCACATGGTACAGAATCAACAGGAAGAACGCGCCCACGCGGATCCAGTCGAGGTCGTGGCGGCGGGCGAGGTCCTGTGAGGTCGAAGGGGACATTGGGGTTGGTTCCGAACGATGGCGTCGCCGGAGAGAAATCCGCCGCGACCGCCGCCCGCCAAGCACCAGGGGACGAACAGCGCCCTGTCGGTGACGCCGCCGCCGGCGGCGGGACGAACGGCGCGCGCTGGGGGATGAGCGGCGCCGAACGACGCCTGCTGCTGCGCGGTTGGCTGTGCGGCCTGGCCATCGTGGCGGCGATCACCGTCATCAACATCCTGACGATCATCCACGACGCACCGCGGCTGGGCCCTTGGCGGCCGGCGATCTGGGAGATCTCCAGCGGGCTGGTGACGGTGTTCATCATGCTGCTGCCGGCGGCCGTCGCCCTCTGGACCCACCGGACGAGACCCACCCTGCTCCGCGCCCTGCCCGTCCATGCGGTCGCGCTGCTGATCTACTCGGCCCTGCACGTCACCGGCTTCGTCGTGCTGCGAAAGATCGCCCATCGCCTGATCCTCGACGAAGGCTACGACTTCGGGCCGATCGGGCCGGAGTTCGTCTACGAACTGCGCAAGGACGTCATCGCCTATGTCCTGGGCTTCGTGGTGTTCTGGCTGCTGGCCAGGATGGCGCGCGACGTGGTCGCCGAAGCGCCCGCGACGGCCTCTCCCGCCGCTGCGGCGCCGGCCATGTTCGATATCCGCGACGGCGCACGCCTGGTCCGCACGCCCGTCGGCGAGATCCTGGCCGTGCGCTCGGCCGGCAACTACGCCGAGTTCCTGCTGGCCGATGGACGGCGCCCGTTGACGCGGTCGTCGCTGACGGCGCTGGAGCATGAGCTCGCCCCGCATGGCTTCGTGCGCACTCATCGCTCGTGGCTGGTCAACACGATGAGGGTGACGGGCCTGCGGCCGGAGGGCTCGGGCGACTACGCGGTTGAGCTGGGCGCGGTCGAAGCGCCGCTTTCGCGGCGATATCCCGAAGCGCTGGCGGTGCTGCGGGGTAGCCCCGCCCCTCCCCCTTAGATCTCCGCGAAGGTTGGGATCATGCGGAAAGGGATAAGCCCGCTACCGCTTCACCGCCCAGAGCAGCTTTTCGACCTGGCCCTCGCCGCCCGTGATTGGGCTGTCGTCGCTTTCACGCACGCTCCAGCCGGACGCTTCGAGGAAGGCCGAGACACGCTCGACGCAGGCGGCGATGACCTCCGGATCCTTCACCAACCCGCCCTTGCCGACGTTCTCGCGGCCGGCCTCGAACTGGGGCTTCACCAAGGCCACGAGGTCCGCGCCCGGGCGAGCCAGGGCCAACGCCGGCGGCAACGCCTTTTCCAGCGAGATGAAGCTGACGTCGGTGACGACGAGGTCGACGCTGTTCGGCGCGTGCTCGGCGGTCAGGGCGCGGGCGTCCAGTGGCGACAGGTCCTCGACGCGCGCGTCCGCCTTCAGGCTGGCGTGCAGCTGATCGCGCCCGACGTCGACGGCCAGCACCCGCGCCGCGCCCTTCGAAAGCAGCACCTGCGTGAACCCGCCGGTGGAGGCGCCGACGTCGACGGCGACGCGTCCCTCGACCGACACCGGCCAAAGCTCCAGCGCCCGCACCAGTTTCAGCGCTCCGCGCCCCACCCAGGGGTGAGCGGCCTCGGCGACGATGTCGGCGGTCTCATCGACCGTCTCGGAGGCCTTGGCGACCACCTTGCCGTCGGCGGTGACGCGGCCGGCCTCGATGGCAGCGCGCGCCTTGGCGCGGCTGTCGAACAGGCCCTTCTCGACCAGCAGGATGTCGGCGCGTTTTCGGCTCATGGCGAGCCTGATAGCAGACTCGGCTTCAGGCCGCTTCGGCGTCGTTGGCCGCTAGGCCTAGACGCGCGACTGCCGCCTCCATCGACGCGCCGCGCGGAACCACGACCCATTCTCGGGGGCGCGAGGCGTTGACCGCGACCACGGCGTCCTTGGGGCAGACGTCGAAGCAGTCGACCTCGATCACCGCCAGCGGCGCCTTGCGGTCCTTGCCCTTGCCGCCGCCGGAAGCCTTGCGCAGGGCCTTGGCGAAGCTCTGCTCGCCGCCCCTGCCGAAACCGCCGTCCAGCTTGCGCGAACACTTGCGGCAGACCAGGACGACATCGTTCCAGTCGGCGCGCACGCGCTTGATCGGCCTTTCCTTGCTCACCAGAGCCTCGTTGCGTTTCAGGCGCCCAACCCGAGCCTTGGACATGGGAAGTCGAGGCGCATAGTGCTAGAGACCCGCGCTTTCATGCTTCGGAGGCTGTCATGGCCCGCAATCTCAAGGGCGAGCTTCTGCCCAAGGCCGTCGACCCGACCGCCGCGGACGACCTGGCCTGGTTCGCCGCCAAGGCCGACCGCGCCTTCCGCCTGCGCGATCCGGCGCCGCTGGAGTTCGGGCCCCTGGGCGATCCGGGCGACGGTTTCAGCTGGCGTGTGCTGGTGGCCCGCCTGCCTGACGGCGGCCGCCTGCGGCTGCCGATCTCGCTGGCCTGGGATCTTCACAACGACCACGCCAAGGACCAGCACCTTTCGATGCTGTTCGAGCAGGTCGCCCCAGCCGAGGCCAAGGCGGCGCTGAAGAAGAAGGCGAACTAGGCCGCCCGAACCTGGCCCTCGTCCTTCGACAAGCTCAGGAAGAGGACCAAATGCAGGCCTCGCAGTAGAAATCCTCACCCTGAGCCTGTCGAAGGGCGGGGATTTCGCTCACCCCTTGCGCATCCACGCCGCGACGGCCCACGAATGGGCGTCGTGTCGCAGGGCGACGACCGCGTCGCGCGGATCCAGCCAGACCAGCCTGTGGTCATCCTCGACCTTGAGCTCCGGACGCTCGCCCGCCAGCGTGACGACATAAATGCCGCCGTAGTTGCGCACCGGCTGGCCGTCGGACTTCAGGAACGGCTGCGAGACGTCGACGACAAGCGTCCCGACCTCGACGACAAGGCCCGTCTCCTCGCCGAACTCCCGAACAAGGGCCTCGCCTTCCGTCTCGTCGCCATCCACCGCGCCGCCCGGCAGGTCGAAGTAAGGCGCCTTGCCGGGCTTGGTGACCTCCACCAGCGCGATTTGCCCCCGCGCATCCTCGGCGATGCCGAAGGCGGCGTGACGGTCCCCGTAGTCCAGGGACGCGTCAGGGGCGTAGAACGCGATCAAGCGATCAGTCCTTGCCGAACAGGTCGTTCCACGGATCGGCCTTGCCGGACTCGACGTCGGCGACGCTGATCTCGGGGCGATAGCCGATCTTGCCGTCGGCGCTGGCCTTCCAGGCCATGGTGACCATGTCGCGCAGCTCGGCGGCGCCGGCCGCCAGACGCTCGTCGACGAAGGCCTTGGCGCGCGGGTCGGCGGCGACCATGCCGCCCGACTTTTCCAGCTGGTACAGCGGCTCAGTCAGCTTCCAGGTCGTGGTCAGGTAGCCGACCATGCGGGTCTCGTAGCTGCAGGCGCAGTCGCGCAGCGCCGGCATCTTGGCCTTGACGTCGTCGTCCTTGGCCACGGCCTTGACCAGCGGGCCCTCGAAGGCGCCATGGGTGCCGCGGCTCTGGGTGTAGCCGTTGGGATTGGGGTAATCGCCCCAGCCGTTGTAGTGCACGCTCATGTGCAGCGGCTGGCTGCCGTCGCCGATATAGTGGGCCCAGACGCCCAGGTCGCGCAGCAGAAGCTCTTCGCGGCGCTTGAGGTCGGCGGCGTACCAGGCCTTCTTCTGGGCGTCGGTAGTCTGCTTCTCGGCGGCCACCAGGATGCGCCAGTAGGTGAAGTCCTTCACCAGCTGCTGATAGCCGTCGATCATGGCGTACGGCAGATAGCCGGCCTTCCACTCGTCCTGACCGACGGCGCGCAGGGCCGTGGCGTAGTCGGCGCGGGTGGCCGGCAGGGTCTCGACCGTGAACTTGGGCCCGCCGAACATGCGGCCCTCGTCGTCGAGATCCAGGAAGTGGGCGGCGTCGCGGTCGTGGTCGTGCACCTTGCCCGAGCCCTTCCAGCGATCCGGCTCGCGGGCGTACTCGCCGATCGCGGCCACGCCGTAGGGGCTGCGCACGAAGGCCGGGACGTCTTCGGGCAGGGTCGAAGCGCCGAGCACGCCGATCATTCGGTGGCCCGAAGCCCCCCAGGCCAGGGCMGACTGGGCCGGCGCGGCCAGGGCGGCGGCGAGGACGAGAACTTTCAGGCTGGACGACGGCGACTTCATGCGCGCTCCGAAGACTTATGCGATGCCGAGGGCCGTCTCGACGCGGCCCACCCAGGCCTTCACGGCCGGATAGCGCGCCAGATCGAAACCGCCCTCGTGGGCGACACGGGTGTAGGCCACCAGCGCGATGTCCGCCAGGGTCAGGCGATCGCCGACCAGGAAACCGCTGCCTGACAGCCCGCTTTCCAGGCGCGCCAGGGCCGCGTGGCCGCGCTCGACCAGCTTGCCGTCCAGGCTTTCCACCGGCTTGCCCATGTAGGCGACCTGGAAGCGGGCGACGGCGACATAGGGCTCGTGGCTGTACTGTTCCCAGAACAGCCACTCGTACATCTTGGCCTTCAGATAGGGATCGCTGGGGATCAGCACCGAGCCCTCGGCCAGATGCAGCATGATGGCGTTGGACTGGGCCAGCGCCCGGCCATCCTCGAGGATCACCGCCGGCACCTGGCCGGCCGGGTTCATGGCCAGGAATTCGGCGGTGCGGGACTCGCCCTTGAGGATGTCGATTTCGATCCATTCGAAGGGCAGGCGCAGGCGCTGGGCGGTCCACTTCACCTTCAGGCAGTTGCCCGACTTGCCGTCGCCGAAGATCCGCAGCGTCATTCGGTCACCCTCCCCCACTTTTCAAACGGCGCGCTAAACGATTGAATCTTCGGACGAGTTCCGAGCTTGACCAGAAGTTTTCGTCCGATTCCACCCTATACGGGCGACTTTAAGCGGGTTGTCACGGAGCCGTGATCGGCTTAAGGAACGGCCCGAACCGACAGATACGCCGATAAGAGGACCCCCTCGATGCGACGCACGCTCGCCGGAATTTTGGCCTTCATGGCCATGTTCGCCGCCCTTCCCGCCGCCGCGGGCCCCGACTCAGAACGCGCCACCGATCCGCTTGGCGAACTGATCGCCGGGGCTCTGACCGGCTCGATCCCCGGCTCCATCGAGTACAAGATGAAGGCCACCCTGTATCACGCCGGCGCCAAGGGCATCCGCGCCCTCGACAGCCTGGGCTGCAAGGTGGTGGCCATGCGCACGCTCGCCGTCGACACCAAGGTTATCCCGCGCCGCACGATCGTCTTCATCAAGGAAACCGTCGGCCTGCCGATGCCCAACGGCGAGACGCATGACGGCTACTGGTACGCCTCCGACATCGGCGGCGCGATCAAGGGCAACAAGATCGACATGTTCAGCGGCCAGGGCGCCAAGTCGATGAAGCCGCTGGCGGGCCTGAACCTTGCGCACCTGTCGGTGACCAAGGTCGGCGAGTTCAAGGGCTGCCCGCCGGAATAGCCGGCCCGAGCCTCTTCCGACGACAGATCGAGCACTGGACACGGCCGCGAAAGCGGCCGTTTCGCTGCATGCGTGCAATGTCGGGAAGTTAACCAAACGCGAGATGTTCGCGCTGGCCTCTCCGAACGTTCTGCACCACTCTGAATTGGTGTCGCGACTCTCTTGAAGCTCAGCTTGCAGGCGAGGAATTGGTGTCCAGGCGATCTGAAAGTAACCTTGCGTCCTCGCCTTCGGTGCTCATCGCCGACGATGACGCCCTGCTCCGCGAAATCCTCGAGCATAAGCTCAGCATGGCCGGCTACGCGGTCACGGTGTTCGAGGACGGACGCGCCGTGCTGGAGGCCGCCCGCACTGAGCGACCGCAGGTCGTGGTGCTGGACGGCATGATGCCGATCATCGACGGCTTCGAGGTGCTGCGCCGCATGAAGGGCGACGACGCCTTGCGCGACATTCCCGTAGTGATGCTGACCGCGCTGAAGGGGCGGAACGACATCGTCACCGCTCTGAACCTCGGCGCGGCCGACTATCTGCCCAAGCCCTTCGACCCCGACGAACTGCTGGCGCGCCTGTTTCGCATCGCCCCGGTGGCCGCATGATCGAGACGGCGGCGGTCCAGGCGCCGGAGACGGCCGACCCGGCTTATGCCGCCGCGGTGCAGGCCCGCCAGGCCGGACGCACCGCCGAGGCGATCGCCGCCTTCGATCTGCTGTCGAAACAGCGCCCCAAGGATCCGGACGTCTGGCTGAACCTCGGCCTCTCCCGCATGGCCGCCCAGCGCTACGCCGAGGCCGACCAGGCCTTCGAGACGACCCTGGACCTGGCGCCGGACTATCGCGACGCCCGCATCGCCTACGCGCGATCGGCGCTGTTTTCCGGCCGGCCGGAGTTGGCGCGCCGACGCCTGGCCCAGCTGCTCGCGACGGCGCCGAACGATGCGGAGACCAGGAACCTGGAGCAGCAGATCGCGGCCACCCAGGCGATGCCGGGCGAGCCGACCTGGCGGCTGGACCTGGCCTATGCCCGCAGCGAACTGACCAAGGACCTGGGGCACTGGAGCGCGGCGACGCTGGCCCTGTCGAAACGGCTCGATCCGGCCACCACCGTCGGCGGCTCCATCGAGCACACCGAACGCTTCGGCGTCTCCGACACCTATGCCGAGGCGCTGGTCGCCCGTCGCTTTGGTCAGCGCCTGGACGGCTTTCTGGCCGTCGGAGGCGCGCCCGACGCCGACTATCGCCCTGAACTGTCAATCCGCGTCGGCGGTTCGGCCGCCCTGCGCGACACCGGGCCCTGGCGAGCCAGGCTGGGACTGGACGCCGTGTGGTCGCGATACGCGGTGGGCGAGGTCAAGAGCCTGCAGCCCTACCTGACGCTGGCGGCAGGGCCAGCATCGCTGACGGTCCGCTCGATCAACACCGAGGACGAACGGGGCAAGCATCAGTCGGGCTACACCCTGAACGGCGAGTGGTCGGCGAGCGAACGCCTGAGGCTGCGACTGGGCTATGCCGACGCCCCCGAGAGCGCCGACGGCGCGACCGTGCCCGTCGAAGCGATATCGGGCGGGATCGCCTACGACCTGACGTCCCGATGGACGGTGCAAGTGGTCGGGGCGCATGAGAAACGCACGGCCTACGACCGCGACGAGGTCGGGGTCGCCGTCACCAGACGGTTCTAGATGTCGTCGCTGACGCTGATCTGGGTGATCGCGCTCGTCCTGATCGGCGCGGCGTTGGCGTGGATGAGCGGCCTGATCCTCGCCCGCCTCGTCAAGGAGACCAGGGCCGCCGATCGCACCGCGGACCGCAAGCTGATCATCCAGGCGCTGTCGGGCCTGCTCCGGGGCCAGGCCGAGGCGGGCGACATCCTTCCCCCCTTCGTGCGCAGGCCCCAGGTGCTGGCCGAGGCCGTCCTCGATTTCCAGGGCCTGATCCGCGGCGCGGACCAGGAACGCGCCATGGGCGCGCTCAGGAACCTTGGCCTGATCCCGGTGCTGGAGGCCCGGATCATCCACGGCTCGCGCGACGAGCGCCTGACCAGCGTGGAGGCGCTGGCCGCCCTCGGCGGCGAGGAGGTCAAAGCCGCGCTACGGCGGGCCATCCGCTCGAAGGACCCCAATGTGCGCATGGCCGCGATCAAGGGCCTTGCCGACGCCGGCGCGCCGCCCACGCCTTCGCGCCTTCTCGACTATGTCGGAACGGGCGAACTGACGCCCTCGCGGGTCTATTCGGAGGTGATGCGCCAGGCCGTGGCGGCCGCCCCCGCCGATGGGCTCCTGGCCCTGCAGAGACATGACCTCAGTTCGCTGATGCGGGCCGTGCTGCTCGACGCGCTAGGCCGCTCGGGCGCCTACGAGGCCGTGCCCGCGCTGGCGCTCGCCGCCGAGGATCCTGCCCCGGACGTGCGAACCGCCGCCGTTCGCGGTCTCGGACGGCTGCAGCATCCGTCGGCCGCCTCGACCTTGGCCGCCGCCCTGGTCGACGAAGCCTGGACGGTGCGTTCGGCCGGCGCGGAAGCGGTCGGCGCCGCCGGACTGGTCCGCTTGGCCCCACAGGTCGCCGCCCTGCTGGACGATCCCGAATGGTGGGTTCGGTTTCGGGCCGGCGACGCCCTGGGCAAGCTGGGCAAGGCCGGACGCGGTCAGCTCGATGCCGCCGCCGCCGACGGCGCGCGCCCCGTCGCCCAGCGGGCGGCCGAGCGCGCCCTGGCCGAGATCGGTTGAACCATGCCGGAGCTGGAAACCCTCGCCCTCATCGTCGTCCGCTTCGCCGAGACCATAGCCTGGGCCGTGATCGCCACCGGCCTGTCTCAGAACGCGCTCTATCTCTATCAGCTGGTGCTGGCCGCCCGAGCGCTGTCGCAGGCCCCGCCAGTCAACCAGGCCGCGCTGCTGTGGCGGCGCTACGCCGAGGCCGCGCCGCCGATCACCCTGATGGCGCCGGCCTACAACGAGGCCCTGACCATCGTGGAGAGCGTCAGGTCGCTGCTGGCCCTGCAGTACCCGCACTTCGAGGTCGTGGTGGTCAACGACGGCTCCAAGGACGAGACCTTGCAGGTGCTGGTCGACGCCTTCGAACTGCATCCGGTCGAACGGCACTACGACCTGGCCACGCCCTGCCAGAAGATCCGGGGCCTTTACGCCGCCGCCAACCAGCCGCGCCTGCTCGTCGTCGACAAGGAGAACGGCGGCAAGGCCGACGCCCTGAACGCGGCGATCAACCTGTCGCGCTCGCCCATCGTCTGTTCGATGGACGCCGACAGCCTGCTGGAGGTCGACGCCCTGTTGCGCGCCGTCGCGCCCTTCGTCGAAGACCCCGAACGCACGGTGGCCGTTGGCGGCACCATCCGCATCGCCAACGGCTGCAAGATCTCGTTCGGCCGGGTGGTCGAGGTCGGGGTGCCCCGCAACATGCTCGCGCGCCTGCAGACCATCGAATACCTGCGCGCCTTCCTGATGGCGCGGCTGGCCTGGAGCCGCATCTCGACCCTGACCATCATCTCCGGCGCCTTCGGCCTCTTCCGACGCCAGGCGGTGCTGGACGTCGGCGGATACAGCCACGGCACCGTGGGCGAGGACATGGAGCTGGTGGTCAAGCTGCACAAGCACTACCGCCGCCTACGCAAGCCGTATCGCGTGGCCTTCACGCCCGAGCCGGTCTGCTGGACCGAGGCCCCCGAGACGATGGCCGTGCTGTCGCGTCAGCGGGCCCGCTGGCATCGAGGCGCGCTGGAAACCTTCTTCCGTCACCGCGACATGATCCTGAACCCGCGCTACGGCCGGATCGGCGTCGTGGGCTTCGGCCACATCCTGGTGGTCGACGTGCTGGGACCGATCATCGAGATCTTCGGCTACGTGCTGATCCCGGCCTTCTGGCTGCTGGGCGTGCTCGACATCGCGTATCTCTGGGCGCTGCTGGCCGTCACTTTCGGCTTCGGCATCGTCATCAGCGTCGGCGCCCTGGCGCTGGAGGAGACCGAACTGCGCCGGTTTCCCAACGCCCGCAGCCTGGCCGTGCTGATGGGCGCGGCGATCCTGGAGAACTTCGGCTATCGCCAGATCAACAACTTCTGGCGGCTGCGCGGCACCTGGCAGTTCCTGACCGGCGCCCAGGGCTGGGGCAAGATGACCCGCAAGGGGTTCTCGTCCCAGCCCTGAAGCCTAGATATCGCCGCCGACGTTGGGGGCCACGCCCGGCGTGCGCGCGACGTGGATGCCGCACTCGGTCTTGTCCTGGCCCTGCCAGCGACCGGCGCGGACGTCGGCGTTGGGATCGTCCACCGGCTTGGTGCACGGCCAGCAACCCAGCGACGGGAAGCCCTGGGCCACCAGGGGGTGAGCCGGCAGCTTGTGCTCGGCCGCATAGGCGTCGAGCTCGGCCTTGCTCCAGTTGGCCAGCGGATTGAACTTCAGCTGGCCTTCGGACTCCTCGACCACGGCCAGCCGCAGGCGGTCGCCGCCGTGGAAGCGCTTGCGGCCGGTCACCCAGCCTTCGAAGCCTTCCAGGGCGCGATCCAGCGGCAGCACCTTGCGGATGTGGCAGCAGGCGTCGGTGTCGGTGCGCCACAGGTCCGACCGAGGATCGGTGACGGCCAGGTCCGCGAAGGCGGGCCGCAGGTCGCGCACGTCGGTCAGGCCCAGGGTCGCAGCCAGGCTCTTGCGATAGTCGAGGGTCTGGCCGAACAGCATGCCGGTGTCGAGGAACAGCACCGGGATGTTCGGCGAGACCTGCGAGGCGAGGTGCAGAAGCACCGCGGACTCAGCGCCGAACGAACTGACCAGGGCCAGCTTGTCGCCGAAGGTCTCGTAGGCCTTGCGCAGGATGGTCAGCGGATGGGCGTCGCGCAGTTCGGCGTCCAGCCGCGCCGCCAGGGTCGGCGCGGCGTCGGTCTGGTCGTAGGCCATCAGAGGGCGCCTTCCTTGGCTTGAACCGCGCGCTCGTCGGCGGCGATCGGTCGGGCGTCGACCGCGCGCTGATAGACGTGACGGAAGCGGTTGGCGGCCTTGGTCCAGGCTTCCGGCGTCGCGCCGTCGCTAGGCTCGAAGGCGTCGAAGCCGCAGCGGACCATGAACCCCGCCTGCTCCTGCAGCACGTCGCCCACGGCCCGGACCTCGCCCTGATAGGCGAAGCGCTCGCGCAGCAGGCGGGCCGAGGTATAGGCGCGGCCGTCGCGATACTTCGGGAAGGCCAGGGCCACCACCGACAGGCGCGGCAGGTCGTAGGCCAGGGCCTCGACCTCCTCGGCCGGCTCAATGCGCACACCGACGCGGCGACTGTTGGACGACAGCAACGCGTCGCCCTCGGCCTGGAAGCGGGTCAGCGACAGGATGACGTCGCCGGCCTCGGGGATGGCGTCCTCGTCGGCGACGTGGACGAAGTCGTCCTGCGCCCACTGGGCGTCGGACCCGGCGAGCTTAATCAGCTTGGGCATAGACCGCTTCCTTGAAGGGCTCGAGGCCGACGCGGCGATAGGTGTCGAGGAAGCGTTCCTCGCCTTGGCGCGCGGACAGATAGGTGTCGACCAGGGTGTCGATGGCGGGCGCGACCTTGTCGGCGGGCAGCGCCGGGCCGAGGATCTTGCCGATCGAGGCGTCTTCCGCGCCCGAGCCGCCCAGCGAGAGCTGGTAGAATTCCTCGCCCTTCTTGTCGACGCCCAGGATGCCGATGTGGGCCACGTGGTGGTGGCCGCAGGCGTTGATGCAGCCGCTGATCTTGATCTTCAGCTCGCCGATCGTCTCGGCCCGGTCGGGGTCGGCGAAGGTCTTGGCGATGTCCTGGGCGATCGGGATCGCGCGGGCGTTGGCCAGGGCGCAGTAGTCCAGGCCCGGGCAGGCGATGATGTCGCTGATCAGGTCGATATTGGCAGTCGCCAGCCCGTTGGCCTCGAGGATCGCGTGCACCGCCGGCAGGTCGTCGAGCTTGATGTGCGGCAGCACGAGGTTCTGGGCGTGGGTCACGCGCAGGTCGTCCAGGCCGTAGCGCTCGGCGAGATCCGCCACGACGTCCAGCTGGTCGGCGGTGGCGTCGCCCGGCGTCTGGCCGACGGCCTTCAGCGACACCTCGACGATGGCGTAGCCCGGCTTCTTGTGCGGCTTGACGTTGTTGCGCACGAAGCGCGCCAGGGCGGGGCTCGCAGCCTTGGCGGCCTCGAACACCTCCGAACGGGCCGGCAGGGTCTCGAACGGGGTCTGGGCGAAGGCGCCGCGAATGCGGGCCAGCTCCAGGTCGCCCAGGTCGGCGCGGCCTTGATCGATCTTGGCCCATTCCTCCTCGACCTGACGGCCGAACTCCTCGGCGCCGAGCGCGGCGACCAGGATCTTGATGCGGGCCTTGTAGATGTTGTCGCGTCGGCCGTGGCGGTTGTAGACGCGCAGGACGGCTTCCAGGTAGCTCAGCAGGCTGGACGCCGGCAGGTGATGCTTGATGGTCGGGCCGACATAGGGCGTGCGCCCCTGCCCGCCCCCGACGATCACCTCGAAGCCCAGCGAGCCGTCGCGGGCCCGGCGCAGGATCAGGCCGATGTCATGCACCTTCACCGCGGCGCGGTCGGTCAGGGCGCCGGTGATGGCGATCTTGAACTTGCGCGGCAGGTAGGAAAATTCCGGGTGCAGCGTCGACCACTGGCGGATCACTTCGGACCACACGCGCGGATCGTCGATCTCCTCGGCGGTGGCGCCGGCATAGGGATCGGCCGTGGTGTTGCGGATGCAGTTGCCGCTGGTCTGGATGGCGTGCAGGTCGACCTCGGCCAGGGCGTCCAGGATGTCCGGCGCGTCCTTCAGCTTGATCCAGTTGAACTGGATGTTCTGACGCGTGGTCATGTGCCCGTAGCCCTTGTCGTAGGTGCGGGCCACCCACGCCAGACGCCGGGCCTGGCGGGAGTTGAGCGAGCCGTACGGGATGGCGACCCGCAGCATGTAGGCGTGAAGCTGCAGATAGAGGCCGTTCATCAGCCGCAGCGGCTTGAACTGGTCCTCGGTCAGCTCGCCGGCCAGGCGGCGCGTGACCTGATGGCGGAACTCGTTTGAGCGGTCCGTCAGGAACTCGCGATCGATGACGTCGTACTGATACATGGGTCGGCCTACTTGCGGCGGATCAGGTCGACGCGGCCCGTCGAGCGGGCGGCGCCGGAAGCGTGACGGATGGCCTCGACGACAGCGCCGCCTTGCGCCTGCTTGCCGTGGAGAAGCTCGTTGGTGGGCCCCAGGGCGCGGATGCGCTCGCGATAGCTGACCGGAGCCAGGCCAAGGCCTTCGACGGCCACGAGGTCGATCGGATAGGGATCGACGATCACGGTCGGCGCGGCCTTGCCGGCGGCGACGGCGGCCTCGACGGCTTCGCCCTGCGCCTCGTCGAACAACTGGGCGTCGCCGAAGCCGTCCACCCACGCGCCTTCCTTCCAGAAGACGACCTCCCCGTCGATCAGGCGATTGGCGGTCACGGCTTTCATTGGCCCGAACTCACGTTTTGAACTTCGAAGACGGCGAGCGTTGCGGTCTCGCCGGGGACTGAAATCTGGGCCATGGCCATGGCCTCGCCGACCATCAGCAGAGCCGGCCCCTTGAGGCCCTCGGCCGCCAAGGCCAGGCCCGCCAGGGTGGTCAGGATGCGGCGCTCGTCGGAACGGCTGGCGTTCTCGACGATCAGGGCCGGGGTCGCGCCGGCCCGGCCGGCGGCGGTCAGGCGGTCGGCGATCAGGCCGGCCGTAGAGACGCCCATGTAGACGACGACGGTCTGGTTGGGACGCGCGAGCGCTTGCCAGTCCAGATCAGGCTCGCCGTGGGCGGCATGGCCGGTGACGAAGGTGACGGCCTGGGCGCTGCCGCGATGGGTCAGGGGCGCGCCGGCGCCGGCGCTGGCGGCCAGGGCGGCGGTGACGCCGGGCACGACCGTGCAGTCGATCCCCGCCTCGCGGCAGGCCGAAAGCTCCTCGCCGCCGCGACCGAACAGGAAGGGATCGCCGCCCTTCAGGCGCACGACCTCCAGCCCCTCGCGGGCCAGCGCCACCAGCAGCTGGTTGATGTCGTCCTGCGGCAGCGTGTGGCGCGACTTGCGCTTGGCCACGTCGATGCGGCGGGCCTGGGGCGCCAGGTCGAGGATCTCGGCCGAGACCAGGCCGTCATGCACCAGCACGTCGGCGGCCTGCAGGGCTTTCAGGGCCTTGATGGTCAGCAGATCGGGATCGCCGGGGCCGGCGCCGACCAGCGTCACCCGACCCGAGGCGCGTTCGCCCTCGCCGCCCCGAAGCGCGACCAGACGAGGTGCAGCCTTACGATCAGAGGGCGACGCCATGCGCGATCCCAGGTCCTCTAAAAGCGTCCGATGGACGTGCGAAAGCGGCGCGAGCCGCCACGACCCCGCCGCAAGATCCAAAAGAAATGCGGGGCGAACCCTAGGGTCCGCCCCGCCTCTCGCTCGCCGATGAAAAGGGCCAATCCATCAGCGAACGCTTGCAAACTGGGCGCGGGCAGGCCAATTCGCAAACAAGGACTTCTGCCGGGGCGTTCAGTAAAACTCATGGAACGACAGACCGAACGGCGCCGCCTTCCGCCTCTCAACGCCCTGCGGGCTTTCGAGGCCGCGGCCCGTCACCTGAACTTCAGCCGCGCCGCCGACGAGCTGTCGGTGACGCCGGGCGCGGTGAGTCAGCAGATCCAGAACCTGGAAGACTATGTCGGCGCGGCCCTGTTCAAGCGCACGCCCAAGGGCCTGCTGCTGACCGACGCGGCCCAGACCGCCCTGCCCGCCCTGCGCGAGGCCTTCGACCGTCTGGCCGAGGCCGCGTCCCTGCTCACCGCCGCCGTCGACGGCCGCCGCCTGACCCTGACCGCCGCCCCCTCGTTCGCCGCCAAATGGCTGGTGCCGCGCCTGGGCAAGTTCGAGCAGGCCCAGCCGCAGGTCGACGTCTGGCTGTCGGCCGGCATGGAGGTCGTGGACTTCGCCGCCGGCGAGGTGGACCTGGCGATCCGCTACGGCTCCGGTCGCTATCCGGGCCTCGAAGTCACCCGCCTGCTGAACGAGACGGTGGTGCCGGTCGCCAGCCCTGAACTTCTGGCCGACAACCCCTTGGAATCGCCCGAGGACCTGGCGCGTCACATCCTGCTGCACGACGGCTCGCCCGACGCCGACGATTCGTGCCCGGACTGGGCCATGTGGCTGGCGGCGCGCGGCATCAAGGGCGTCGACGGCGCCCGCGGCCCGCGCTTCAACCAGTCGAGCCTGGTGATCGAGGCCGCCGCCAACGGCCGCGGCATCGCCCTGGCCAAGCGCACCCTGGCCCAGGCCGACCTGGACGCCGGACGCCTGGTGATCCCGTTCGACATCGCCACCTCGGTCGACTTCGCCTATTACGTCGTCCACCCCAAGGCCAAGGGTCGCCTGCCGCAGGTGAAGGCCTTCGTGACCTGGCTGAAGGATGAGGCGGCCGCCCACGAAGCGGCCCTGCTGACCATCGACAACGGAGCCGGCATCTAGGCTGGAACGGCGCAGCCAAACCGGCTTAAAGGGGCTCATGATCAAGACGACTCTCACCGTCGACGAGCGCCTCGCTCCCGCCGACTGCCAGACCATGCTCGACGTCCGCCAGGGCGTGGACGCGCTGGACCGGGCCCTGGTGGCCCTGCTGACCGAGCGCCAGGGCTACATGGACGCCGCCGCCCGCATCAAGGCCGACCGCTCCAAGGTGTTCGACCGCGCCCGCATCGAGGACGTGGTCGACAAGGTCAAGGCCGCCGCCCGCGAGGCCGGCCTGTCGGAAGCCATCGCAGAGCCGGTGTGGCGCACGCTGATCGACCGCTGCATCGCCTACGAATACGACAGCTGGGACCGGACCAAGGGCGAGGCGTGACCAAGGAAGAGATCGACAAGCTCCTGGACGAGATGGCCGCCGAGGCCGCGACCAAGGGCGACGACGACCTGCGTCCAGGCCTGATCTATCTGAACGACCGGCTGTACGGCACGGAGATCCGCACCGAGACCGTCTCGGCGGTGCGCGGCCAGCGCTATCGCGGCATCCGGGTCTTCGTGGCCCGGGGCTACGACACCAGGGTGATCACCCGCAAGGAGACCGCGGGTCTCGAAGTCGGCGCGTTCGAGGACCTGACGCCGCTCGACTAAAGCGCCGGACAGCGGGCCTGACGCACTCTCTTCCAGTCCTGCCTCAGCAGGGTCACGGCCACGCGCCAGGCCGCGTCGCGCGTCTGGCCGATCTCGTCGACGTGCGGCGGAACCGGGCAGTCCGGCATGACGCCTCGATCGCGCACCTGCGCCCGCCAGGCATGCCGGAAGCGCAGCAACGGCACGTCCAGCTCCAGGCCTGAATTGGGCAGCACCAGCTCCCAGCCATAGCCGCTGGTGTTGCCATCCTGGGTTCCGCCGACCTCCTCGCCGACGAAGACGCCCCGCCTTGCGTGGCGCAGCATCGAGGCCAGCTCCGCGCCGCCCGAAAAGGTGTCGCCGCTCGTCAGCACCACCAGCCGACCGCCGAACACCGGCGAGGCCGGCGCCGGACGGCTCATCAGGCCCTCGCGGCGATAGAGGCGTCCGTCCGCGCCCACGCGCTGCTGGGCCAGTTCCTCGTCGTCGAACACCACATGCTCGTAGCGACGTCCTGAAAGATCGCGCACCGAGACCACTGCCCCTCGCGCCTGCACCGAGGCGTACTTCCGGATGGGGCGGGCGACGAGGTGGGAGAACAGGATGCTCTCGTTCGGTTCGGATCCCCCGCCGTTGCGGCGCAGGTCGAGAATCAGGTCGCGCGCGCCGCGCCGCTCGATCTCCTCGAACAGCTTCCGGATGGTCGGCTCGAAGCTCGCGCCGGCCGCGCGGTAGCGCCGATTGCTGAAACTGGGGACCGACAGGTAGGCCGTGCGCTCGTCCAGCCATTCCAGGCTGGCCAGCAAAGACGCCTCAGGCTCGTCCGCCGTCGCGGGGCGGTCGGCATGGGCGATCGCGGCGACCTCGCGCTCGGCGACGGCGCCGTCGCCGGTCTGGATTCTCAGCCGGAACTTCACCTCGGGGCCCCGCAGCCGATATCGCAGCCGCGCATAGCCTTGCCCGCCCGCCTCGCGCATCGCTCCCGTGGGGATCGCGCCGTCGACGCCCAGGCCGGCCACGGCTTCGCGCACCAGGACGTCCGCCCCCTCTCCGTCGATGGCCAGCAGCCGGGTTCCGCGGGCGACATCGGCCGCCTCGCCGAAACCGCGGATGACGAAGACGCCCTCCTGGCTGAAATGCAGGTCGAGCGGCAGGAAGCGTCCCTCGGCGCGCTCCCGCGCGATCAGCGCCTCGCTACGGCGAAGCGACAGGTGCCCCTCGCCGGTCCGGCTCATCAGCGGCCTCAGCAGCGCATAGAGTTGGCGGCTGTCGGCGACGCCCTGCACCTCGCCCCTGGCCCGCGCCTTGGCCTGACGCCACGAACCGCGCGACTGTCGCCAATGGATGTCCGGCAGCCCCGCCTCGACGGCGGCGATCGCCAGTTCCAGGTCCTCGCGCGCCTGGGCGGGCGTCAGGTCGATCGACGGCAAGGGCTGGGCGCTCGCCGGAACAGCCAGGAACAGGGCCAGCACGGCAAGCACGAATCTGGGCGTCGTCACCGATCGCGCCGCCTCGCCGGTGCGATTCTTCGCGACCACGACCCACCGCCCCCGATGAACGCTCAGCCCTTCAGCGACTTCAGCGCCTGCTCGTGCACATAGGCGGCGATATCGAGCAGCGCCGCATCGAGCGCGGTCTTCACCTCGTCGAGACTGGCCTGGCCGTCTTCGGCACGCTGGCAGACCTCGCCCAGGGCATTGGCCCCCACGCCGCGCGCGGCGCCCTTCACGGTATGGACAGCGTCGCGCCAGCCGGGATGGCCCTGATCCAGCATCGGCGTCCACAGCGAAGCCTGTTCGCGAAACAGGGCCAGCACCTCTTCGATCACCGTAGCGTCGCCCATCGCGAACCCTTCCAGGTAGGCGAAATCCACGGCTCCGCTGATATCTCGCCTGGCCATCGAAAAAGTCCTTGCGCTCTCAAATTCATTGCGTATGTTCCGCGCCTCGCCGCCGGGACGCTTCAGCGCTTCGGAATCGCGAATGGGTGTATAGCTCAGTTGGTAGAGCAGCTGACTCTTAATCAGCGGGTCCAAGGTTCGAATCCTTGTACACCCACCATTCTCCTCAATACTTGATCCGATAAGAACTTCCCCTCCCGGGGAGGCGCTTTGGCGTATCTGCGTTTCGTCCGGGTGCGACGAATATATCCACACCTTCTTGTCTAAATCGGATTGCGCTCCCCGCGTCTTGGGGTATGTATCGCGCCTCGCCGTCGGGGACGCGAAAGCGACTTCGAAACGCGAACGGGTGTATAGCTCAGTTGGTAGAGCAGCTGACTCTTAATCAGCGGGTCCAAGGTTCGAATCCTTGTACACCCACCATTCTCTCTTCGATTTTCTGATCTGAAGCCGGATGGCCGCGAAAGCGGCCGGCGCCGCTACTTCGCGCAGATCACCAAGCTTCAATCAAGGATTGTCCGACTGTCGGGCGCCGTCGCGCGCGCCCGCTTGCAGCGGCGTTTCGCGCCTAGCGTCGCGGGTTCCCAGTCAACGGATCCGCGCCATGACCGCCGCCAAACCGCCCTCGCCCCACCGCCTGCCCCTGCTCGTCCACGCCGGTTACGGCGCCGGCCAGATCGCCGGCCAGGTGTTCCGCGACGCCCCCTCGCTGCTGCTGCTGTTCTTCATGACCAACGCGCTGGGCGTCGAGCCCGCGCTGGCCGGCGCGGCGATCTTCTTTCCCAAGCTGTTCTGGGGCCTGATCTCGGACCTGACCGTGGGCCTGGTCTCCGACCGCTGGAAGGCGAAGATCCCGCGCCGCCTATGGCTGCTGGCCGGCGCGCTGCTGGCGCCGCTCGCGCTGATTCTACTGTTCCACGTCCCGGAAGGCTCGCCGACCGCCAGCGCGGCCTATGTGGCCGGCGCGTTCAGCCTCTACATGATCGTGTTCGGCGCGTTTTCGGTGCCCTACCTCGCCATCGGCACGGAACTGTCCGACGATCCGAAGGAACGCACGGTGGTCATGGCCTGGCGGATGGGCTTCTCGGCCATCGGCCTGCTGGTGGGCAACGCCCTGGCGCCGGTGCTGGTCCAGACCTGGGGCGGCGGACGGCCGGCCTATTCGCAGATGTCGCTGGTGCTGGCCGGGGTCTGCGCCGCCAGCCTGCTGATCGCCTTCCTCGCCTCGCCGCGCCCCGTGGTGCAGGCGGCCGCCCAGCCGGCGCTGCGCCTGAAGGCGATTCTCAGCGCCCTGGTGGATCCGACCTTCCGCCCGCTGCTGGGCGCCTACCTGCTGCAGCTGATCGGCTCGGGCCTCGGCTACGCGGCGATGATCTATTTCCTCAGCTACAACATGGGCCGCAAGGACGCCCTGACCCAGATCGGCATGATCGTGCTGGTGATGAGCGCCGTGGTCATCGCCGCCCAGCCGCTATGGATCAAGCTGTCGACCGCCTTCGGCCGCAAGCGCGTCTACATCGCCGCCGCCCTGGGCCATGCGCTGGTCCAGGCCCTGTGGGGCGTCATGGCCGGCGCTCCGCTCGGCGCGATCTACGGCGTCGTCGTGCTCTTCGCCCTCTTCAATTCGGGATGGAGCCTGATGGGCTACAGCCTGCTTTCGGACGTCATCGCCCAGGACGAGGCCGAGCATGGCGAGAGCCGCGCGGGCGTGTTCTCGGCGCTGTGGACCGGAGCCGACAAGATCGGCTTTGCTTTGGGCGGCACGCTGCTGACGGGCCTGGTGCTGTCGGCTTTCGGCTTCTCCAGCGCCCTGGCGGTGACGGGCGCTCCGCAGCCGGGCTCGGCCCTGGTCGGCGTGGCCGTGGCCTTCGCCTACGCCCCGGCGGCGTTCAATCTGGCGGCGGCGGCGCTGTACGCGAAGTTCGGGAAGGCTTGAGGCCTGCCAGAAAGCAAAGGGGCCGACGCGATGCGCCGCCCCCTGGGCCCCGGATAAGCCCTTTGGGCTTTCCGGGATAACGAGTTGTCTTGAGCGTGGAGCTCAGCCCACCTTCACCAGCGTCTTGCCGGTGTTGGCGCCCTTCATCAGTCGCTCGAACTGGGCCGGGGCCGACTCGATCCCCTCGCCCAGGTCTTCGACCTGCACCAGGCGGCCTTCCTTCAGCCACGGCTCGGCGGTCTTCACCCACTCGTTCCAGCGCGGATAGAAGTCGTAGACCACCAGGCCCATGACGGCGGCGCGCTTGCCGACGATGGGGCCCAGCCCGAACTGCGGCGGCGGGCCGTCGGCGTGGTAGTGGGCCGACAGACCGCAGATCACCACGCGGCCGTAGGTCTTCAGCAGGCCGAACACCGGATTGAGGATCGGCAGGCCGACGTTCTCAAAGTGAACCGTGGGGCCGCCGTCGGTCAGGGCCTTCAGCTCGTCGACCCAGCCTTCGTTGCGATAGTCGACGGCGGCGTCAAAGCCGTAGCGCTCGACCACCTGCGCCACCTTGTCGGCCCCGCCGGCGATCCCGACGGCCTTGGCGCCGAGGATCCTGGCGATCTGGCCCGCCGTGCCGCCGACGCTGCCGGCGGCCGCATCAACCGTGAAGACGTCGCCGGCGCCGACCTTGGCCAGCTGAGTGACGCCCGCCCAGGCGGTCAGGCCCGGCATGCCCAGCACGCCCAGGTGATTGGAGACGCCCAGAGACGGATCGACCTTGCGCGCGAACTTGGCGTCCATCAGGCCGATCTGCGCCCAGCCGGCCTCGCCGATCACGTGGTCGCCGGGCGCGAAGTCCGGATGGCCCGAAGCGATGACCTCGGCGACGGCCGAGCCCGGCAGGATCTCGCCAGGCGCCGGACGCGGCTCGCCCATGTGCCGGCCGCGCAGGCGCGAACCGAGATAGGGATCGAGCGACAGGTAGAGCACCCGGACCAGCAACTGGCCGGCGGGCGCGGCGGTCGGCGCGGCGCGCTCGACCACCTCGAAGTCGGCGGCGACGGGCACGTCCTCGATGACACGCTTGAGGACGACTTCCAGGGTTTTGCTCATGACGCTGCTCGCGGAGGAAAAACGAGCGACGACCCTAGCCGTCGGCGACCCGCCATCTCCGATCGGCGACGAGTTTCATCACCAGCCGAACTTTCCGGCGCACGCGCAGTGCGTCTTCAGCCGCAACCTTGAGCGGAGCGGCCGATGCATGAAATAAGTGACGCTTTCAAACTGGGGGCCTTGCTTGTTCGCATCAACCGTTCGCCTGGCCCTCGCGGCCGGCCTGATCCTGACGGCCGCGGCTTGCGCGCCGCCCGCCAAGCCCGTGACCGATCCCAAGGTCGACGCCGTGCTAGAACGGTCACGTAAGACCCAGGCCACCTACGCGGCCTATGCCTGGGTGAATGTCGAGCGGCCGAACGAAGATCCGACCGTGGAATGGTCGGCCGAATTTCACAGCGGCGCAAAGCATCGCGTCGAAACCCCCGCCGACCGCATCGTGGCCGACTGCGCCGCAGGCACGGGCAAAATCTTCAACATCGCCAGCGGCGAGGTCCGCGAAGGCCCCCAGTACGCCCGCTCCGCCTGCGGCGTGAACAGCAACAATGAGCTTCTCGAAAAGGCCTATGTCGGCGTGCGGGAAACGCCGACCGGCCCGGTAGACCGGATCCGCGTAGCCGACGCCGAACTCGTCAGGATCTACGACATCGACCAGAACGGCGTGATCCTCGGAACGACGTTCAAGCTCAAGAACGAGGATAACAAGACCGTCCTGAGCGTGCTCAAGACCGTGGTCGAAGGCGACCTGCCCGCGCCGGACATTTTCGACGACGCCTCGCTCCAGCGCAGCGTCGTCCCCGACCGCTACAAGGTCGCTCCCGAGACCTAGTGCGGCTCCTCCCCGCCCGAGACGTTCATGCTCTCGGCGGTGATGTACTTGGCCTCATCGGAGCACAGGAAGGCGACAGCGTCGGCTGTGTCCTCGGGCTTGCCGGGACGGCCCAGCGGGATGCGGGCGGCCATGGCGGCCAGATAGGCCTCGACCGAAGCCGCGCCGGTGACCTTGGCGAAGTACTCGTTCTGCCAGGCGCCCAGACCCGTGGTCACGTGGTTGGGGCAGACGTTGTTGACGGTGATCTGGTGCGCGCCCAGTTCGATGGCCGCCGAACGGGTGAGGCCCACCAGGCCGTGCTTGGAGGCTGTGTAGGCCTGGGCGTGCGGAAAGCCCGACTTGGCCGCCTGGCTGGCGATGTTGACGATGCGGCCGCCCTTGCCCTGCGGGATCATCACCTCGGCCGCGGCCTTCAGGCCATGAAAGCAGCCGGTCAGATTGACGTCGATGACCGCCGACCAGTCCTCGGGACGAACCTCCATCAGCGGCTTCATGATGTAGCCGATGCCGGCGTTATTGACCCAGATGTCGAGCGAGCCGTGGGCTTCCACGGCATGGTCGGCCAGCGCCCGGACCTCGTCCCAGCGACGCACGTCGCAGGGCCGGATGCTGGCCGACCCGCCGTACTGGCGCAGATCGGCGGCGATCGCCTCCATCTCCTGCGTCCCGCCGATCATGCCGGCAGGCGTAGAAGGATCGACGGAGCGACCGATATCGGAAACGACCACCGCCGCTCCCTCCTGCGCCAGGCGTCGTGCGATGGCCTCCCCCAGGCCCCCGCGCCGACCGGACCCGGTGACGACCGCCGTCTTGCCCGAAAAGCGTCCCGCCATGCTCAACCCACCTTCTCGGTGACGATGAAGGTGGTGTCGGCCAGGGCCTGGAACTCGGCGGCGATCGCCTGCATCGTCTCGCTGGCCACGTCCGCCCCGAAGGCGTCCATGTCGGCGACGTCGATGATCTCCACGTACTGATAGGGCGGCGCGGCGTCGGTCCCCAGAAGGGCGGCCGAGCGGAAGACCTCGAACTTGTCGATGGACTTGAGGCCGTTGACGGTCGGCAGGTCGCGCTCCTTGGCCCAGGCTTCGTAGTCGGCGACCGAGACGCCGGGCTTCAGGTTGAACAGGGCGACAATCCGCGTGACGGCCATGAGGCGCTCCCTCCGTTGCGGCCAGGGCGCCGCCGTGAAGATTTGGAGGCCGCACGCTGGAGCGCCGCACCGAAGGGCGCGAGCGCCGCGAGCGAAGTGATCGCCTACTGGAGAAAGCCCTATGCCCGCACCTGACGACTTCCGCTGGCCGGACGGTTCGCGCCTCGCCCTGTCGATCGTCGTCAATGTCGAGGAAGGCGCCGAGCACAACATCCGCGACGGCGATAAGGGCCCCGAGCCGGTCGACGAGCTGGGCGCGGTTCCCAAGAAGCCGATGCGGATGCACGGCAGCGAGAGCAACTATCTGTACGGCATCAAGGCTGGCGCGCCGCGTATCCTGCGCCTCCTCGACCAGCACGGGATCGAAGCCACCTGGACGGCCGCGGCCCTGGCTCTCGAGCGCGCTCCCGAACTGGCCGCCGCCATCCGCGCCCGCGGCGACGAGGTGGCCGCCCACGGCTATCGCTGGACCCACCAGTTCTGGATGGATGAGGAGAAGGAGCGCGAATTCATCGCCAAGGCGGCCGACTCGATCGAGCGCACGATCGGAACCCGCCCTTCAGGCTGGCTGTCGCGCTACCTGCACACCGACAACACCCGCCGCCTGATCGCAGAGGCGGGGTTCAGCTATCACATGGACGACTATTCCGACGACTTCCCCTTCTGGGACAGCGTCGAGACGGCGGACGGGCAAGCCAAGCCGATGGTCATCCTGCCCTACGCCATGGACTCCAACGACATGAAGTTCTGGCTGGCCCCGTCGCTGACCGCCAAGGACTGGCTGGACTACGCCGTGGCCACCTTCGACGAGTTGCACGCCGAAAGCCAGGAAGTCGGCGCGCGGATGATGAGTCTTGGCCTGCACCTGCGGATCATCGGCCGTCCGGGCCGTATCGGCGCGTTCCGCAAGTTCCTGGATCACGTGACCGCCCAAGAAGGCGTTTGGATCGCCTGTCGGAGAAAAATCGCCCAGGCGTTCGCTGAGGCCGTGCCGATAGGCGATTGACGCCTATGACCTTTCGCTCGCTGCTCTTCGTGCCCGGGACGCGCCCGGATCGCTTCGGCAAGGCGCTGGACGCCGGCGCCGACGCCGTCTGCATCGACCTTGAGGACGCCGTACCTCCGGCCGGCAAAGCCGAGGCGCGAGCAGCCGCCCTCGCCTTCCTCAGCCAGATGCACACCGCCGTGGTCGGCCTGCGGATCAACGGCGTGCGCACCCTGGAGGGCCTGAAGGATCTCGTGGCCCTGGTCGAGAGCGACGCCCGCCCCGCGTTCCTGATGATCCCCAAGGTCGCCGCACCGGAAGACCTGCTGACCGCCGGCGAGATCTTGCCGGGCCTGGCGCTGTGGCCGGTGGTCGAGTCCGCCGAGGGCGTGCGCAGGGCCTTCGAGATCTGCGCTGCGCCCGGCGTGGCCGGCGCGCTCTTTGGAGGAGCCGACCTGTCGGCAGACCTCGGCTCGACCATGGACTGGGACGCCTTGCTGCTGGCCCGGGGCACGCTGGTCGCCGCCTGCGGCCGGGCGGGCGTCGCCTCGCTGGACGTGCCGCACCTGAACATCGCCGATCCCGACGACCTGACCGCCTCGACCCTGCGGGCCAAGGCCCTGGGCTTCACCGGCCGCTCCTGCATCCACCCGACCCAGGTGGCCGCGGTGAACGCCGCCTACACCCCCTCGCCCGCCGAGATCGAGCGCGCCCGGCGCGTGGTCGAGGCCTTCGACGCCGCCGGCGGGGCCGCCGCCCTGCTGGACGGCAAGCTGATCGAACTGCCGGTCATCCGCGCCGCACGGCGCATTCTCGACCGCGCGCAAGTCTAGGAGACACCCCATGTCGCAGAACTGGAAAGAGGTCGGTCCTCAGCGCTATCGCGAGACCTTCGGCCGCTATTTCGAGGACTTCATCGTCGGCGACGTCTACGAGCACCGCCCCGGCAAGACGGTGACCGAATACGACAACCACCTGTTCACGCTGCTGACGCTGAACACCCACCCGATGCACTTCGACGCCGAGTTCGCCAAGGCCTCGGAGTTCAAGAAGAACCTGGTGGTCAGCCCCTACACCCTGGCCCTGCTGATCGGCATGAGCGTGACTGACGTCTCGCAGAAGGCCATCGCCAACCTGGGCATGGACGAGGTGAAGTTCAGCGCCCCGGTGTTCGCCGGCGACACGATCTATGGCGAGAGCGAAGTGCTGGCCAAGCGCGAGAGCAAGTCGCGCCCCGGCCAGGGCATCGTCACGATCCTGACCACGGGCAAGAACCAGGACGGCACGGTCGTCTGCACCTTCAAGCGCAACATGCTGATCCCGGCGCGCGGCCACGCCGTCGAGGACAAGGTCGGGAACTACTGACGATGAGCGAGATCTCGGAAGCCGACGAACGCGCCATCCTCGACGCCATCGACAAGTGGCTGGAGAAGAAGGTCGCCCCCGTGGCGATGCAGCTCGAGCACGACGACGAGTATCCCCATGCCCTGGTCGAGGACATGAAGGAACTGGGTCTGTTCGGGGCCCTGATCGACCCGGAATACGGCGGCCTGGGCCTGTCGGCCCTGACCTATTCCCGGATCGTCACCAAGATCAGCGCCGAGTGGATGAGCCTGACCGGCGTCTTCAACTCGCACCTGATGATGGCCATGGTCGTCCAGAAGTTCGGCACGCAGAAGCAGAAGGACTTCTGGCTGCCCCGCTTCGCCAGCGGCGAGATGCGCGGGTGCCTGGGGCTGACCGAGCCGGACGCCGGCACCGACCTGCAGGGCATCCGCACGGTCGCGCGGCGTGACGGCGGCGACTACGTCGTCAACGGCGCCAAGACCTGGATCACCAACGCCATCGAAGGCCACGTCTCGGCCTTGCTGGTCAAGACCGATCCCGAGGCCCAGCCGCGCCACAAGGGGATGAGCATGCTCATCACCCCCAAGATCGATCCCGAGACCCGCGCGCCTATCGCCGGCGTCAGCAACGGCCGCAAGCTGGAGAAGCTGGGCTACAAGGGCATCGACAGCGGCGAGTTCATCTTCGAGGACTATCGCTGCGACGCCGAGCTGTGCCTGGTCGGCGGCGAGGAAGGCCAGGGCTTCCTGATGGCCACCGGCGGCCTGGAGATCGGCCGCATCAACGTCGCCGCCCGCTCGGTCGGCATCGCCAAGCGCGCCCTGATGGAAAGCGTCAAGTACGCCCAGGTCCGCAAGACCATGGGCAAGCCGATCGCCCAGCACCAGGCGATCCAGCTGAAGCTGGGCGAAATGGGCGCCAAGACCCGGGCTTCGGAGCTGCTCGTCGAAGACGCCGCCAAGGCCTACGACCGCGGCGAGCGCGTCGACATGGAAGCCGGCATGGCCAAGTACTATGCGTCGGAGACGGCGCTGTACGTGGCCACCGAGGCCATGCGCATCCACGGCGCCTACGGCTATTCGAAGGAATATCCGATCGAGCGGCTGTTCCGCGACGCCCCGCTGATGTGCATCGGCGAAGGCACCAACGAGATGCAGCGGATCATCATCGCCCGCCAGCTCGTGGCCCGGAACCCGGTCTGATGGCTAACGTTCGCCGCCCCCTGGCCGGGATCAAGGTGCTGGCCGTCGAGCAATACGGCGCCGGCCCCTACGCCACCCAGCTGATGGCCGAACTGGGGGCCGAGGTCGTCAAGATCGAGGCCCCGGCCATGGGCGGCGACGTCAGCCGCGCCACCGGTCCGTTCTTTCTGGGACAGGCCGACAGCCAGTTCTTCCAGACCTTCTCGCGGTCGAAGAAGTCCATCGCGCTCGACATCAAGACCCCCGAGGGCCGCGCGGCCTTCGAGGGGCTGGTGGCCCAGGCCGACATGGTGGTCGACAACCTGCGCGGCGATCAGCCGGGGAAGATGCGGCTGACCTACGACGACCTGAAGGGCGTGAACCCGAAGATCGTCTGCGGTCACCTTTCCGCTTACGGGCGCGGCAACAGCCGGGCCGGCTGGCCGGGCTATGACTACCTGATGCAGGCCGAGGCTGGCCTGATGAGCCTGACCGGCGAGCCGGATGCGCCGCCGGCCCGACTGGGCGTGTCGATGGTCGATTTCATGACCGGGACCATGCTGGCCTTCGGCGTGGTCAGCGCTCTGCTGTCGGCGCGGACGACGGGCGAGGGCTGCGACGTCGACGTCTCGCTGTTCGACGTGGCCTTGCACCAGCTGTCCTATCCCGCCGTTTGGGCGATGAACGAGGGCTACAAGGTCCAGCGCCTGCCGCGCGGCGCCCACCCGTCGATCGCCCCGTCGCAGGCGGTGAAGACGGCCGACGGCTGGGGCCTGGTCATGTGCCAGACGCCGAAGTTCTGGGAGGCGCTGTGCGACCTGGCCGCCGCGCCCGAGCTGAAGGCCGACCCGCGTTTCGCCGACATCCCCACCCGCCACGCCAACCGCCCGGCGCTGAGCGAGGCGATGGACGTGCTGTTCGGGACGCGCACTACGGCCGAATGGACGGCCCTGCTGGGCGGCAAGGTGCCGTTCGCGCCGATCCTCGAAATGATGGACGCGCTCGACAATCCTTTCGTGGCCGAGGTGGGCATGCGCGACGTCGTCGCCCATCCTGACCGCGCGGAAGGCTTGGCCATGCTCGCCTGCCCCGTGAAGATCGACGGCGAGCGGATGCCGGGCGTCCGCGCGCCGAAGCTCGGTGAACACACACAAGACGTTCTGGGAGCCGCCTCGTGAAGCTGGAAGGCGTCCGCGTTCTCGACCTGTCGTTCTTCCTGCCGGGGCCGATGCTGACCCTGATGATGGCCGACCACGGCGCGGACGTCTTGAAGATCGAGCCGCCCGGCGAAGGCGATCCGGCCCGCGAGATCGGCTACCGCAAGAACGGAACGAGCGTCTGGTTCCGCAACACCAGTCGCGGCAAGCGCAGCCTGCAGGTGGATCTGAAGTCCGCCGAGGGGAGCGCCCTGCTGCTTGACCTGGCCGCCGAGGCCGACGTGGTTGTCGAGGCTTTCCGGCCCGGCGTCATCCAGCGGCTGGGCTTCGACTACGAGGCCGTGAAGGCGCGCAATCCGGGCATCGTCTATGTGGCGATCTCGGCCTTCGGGCAGACCGGCCCCTATCGCGACCGGCCCGCTCACGACATCGCGGTGCAGGCCCTGGCCGGCATGGTCTCGCTGAGCGAAGGTTTCGACGGCAAGCCGACCCCGCCGAACATGCCCGCCGCCGACGCCCTGGCCTCGCTGACGGCCCTCTCGGGCGTGCTGATGGCCCTGCTGCGGCGGGAGAAGACGGGCCAGGGCGACTATGTCGACGTGGCCATGTTCGACAGCGTGCTGGCCTGGACGCCCAACGTCACCGGCAAGATCTTCGCCACGGGCGATGCCCACGTTCCCAAGGACGAGCGCTCGTGGGGCGGCAACGCCATGTACGGCCTCTATGAGTGCGCCGACGGCCAGTGGATCTGCCTGGGCGGCTCGGAGGTGAAGTTCGCCCGCAACCTCTTGGCGGGCCTGGATCGTCTGGACCTGCTGCCCTATGCCGAGCTTCAGCCCGGCCCGGGCCAGGAGCCGCTGCGGGCCTTCCTGCGCGAGGCGTTCGTCACCAAGACGCGAGCGGAATGGGAAGCCTGGTTCGAGGGCCGCGACGTCTGCTTCGCGCCCGTGCGCACCCTGAAGGAAACTTTCGAGGATCCGGCCCTGGAAGCTCGCGGCATGCTCTCGCGCGACGCCGAGGGGAACGAGATCGTCGGGACCCCGATCCTGTTCAGCCGCGAGCCGGCTGTAATCAACCCGGTTCCGCCTGAGCTGGGCGCCGGTCCGGCGGGGTGGCGGGCGCGGTAGCTTTCCTTTGCAACCGCCGTCGCTCTTCTCCGAGCATCCCCGCGCAGGCGGGGATCCAAGCCGAGCCCGGAGATGATCCGCAGCCGCTTTCCATCCTGAAAGTCAGATTGGACCCCCGCCTTCGCGGGGGACATCGGATTGAAGGGAAAGGCTGGATCCAGCCCAAACCCTAAAAGCTCGTCGTCCCAGCCAGAGCGCCGGGACGACGAGCAAGTCGGAAGAGGAAGACGTCAGGAGCCCGTCCGCTCGCGCTCCATCTGGGCCAGCAACATGGGCCCGGCCTCCATCAGCAGGAACGCGCTGGTCAGCAACAACAGAACACGCATCAGCATGGCGGCTCTCCTGTGTCGCGGACCATCCCCCCGGAAGATCCGCGAACGGAAGGCTGTACCCGTCCGCTCCAGGCGCGGCGGGGATTTCGCGTTTGGCCGACTGGCGGACAGCCGGACCGTTGTCCGCTGTGCGCGCAAACCCGAACGCCAGACCCGAGCGCGGCGGGCACCGCTGCTAGCGTCGCCGCATGATCGCCGCGCAAGCCCTCGTCGACCACGCCCTTTCCCTCCGTTGGGACGCCCTGCCGGACGTCGTGCAGGCCGACGCCCGCCGCCTGCTGCACGACGCCGTCGCCGTCTGCGCCTCTGGAGCCGGCGCGGCCTATTCGGACGCCATACTGGCCGCCGCGCGCGGCTGGGGCGGTGAAGGCGCCGGCCTGGTGCTCGGCCGCCCCGGCGCGCGCCTGCCGCCGGCCCAGGCCGCTTTCGTCAACGCCTTCCAGCTGCACGGCCAGGAGTACGACTCCGTGCACGAGAAGGCCGTGCTGCACCCGTTGCCGACGATCGTGCCGGCCCTGATCGCCGAACTGGACCGCTCTGGTCCCTACAGCGGGCAGGAGGTGCTGGCGGCCATGGTGGCGGGGGTCGACGTCGCCATCGCGCTGGGGGTCGCTGCAACGACGCCCCTGCGCTTCTTCCGGCCGGCGACGGCGGGGGTGTTCGGCGCGACGGCGGCCCTGGCGCGGTTGAAGCGCCTGCCGCGCGAGACCGCGATGGACGCCATGGGCTACGCCTTGGCCTTCAGCAGCGGCACCATGCAGGCCCATACCGAGGGCAAGCCCGCCCTGCCCGTCCAGGTCGCCGCCGCCGCCCGCTCGGCCCTGCAGGCCATCGACGTCGCCGAGGCTGGCCTGCCCGGTCCGCGCGACTGGCTGGAGGGCCCGTTCGGCTATCTGCCGCTGTTCGAGGCCGGGTTCGATCTGGCGCCCGTGCTGGCCGACCTGAAGGAGCGCTGCCGCATCGCCGAGGTCGCCTGCAAGCCCTTCCCCACGGGACGCGCTTGCCACGGCGGTCTGGTTGCCGTGCGCAAGCTGGCGACCGAGCACGGCGTCGCGCCCACAGATCTCGAAAGCCTCACCTATTCGGCGCCGCCGCTGATCCGCCACCTGGTGGGCCGCGTCGCCAAGCTGGAGATGGACACCGCCTACGCCCGCCTGTGCCTGCCCTATCTGGCGGCCGTCATGCTGACACGCGGCCGCGTGGGCCTGGACGACTACACCCCCGAGCGCCTCAACGAGCCGGACATCCTGGCCCTGGCCGCCCGCATCGTCGTCGAGAGCGACCGCAACCCCGATCCCGCCGCCTTCGTGCCGGCCCGCGCCGTCGCTCGCCTGAAGGACGGCCGCGAGATCGTGCTCGACGTCACCGCCCAGCTCGGTTCGCCCGAGTTCCCCATGAGCCGCGAAGAGCACCTGGAAAAGGCCCGCTCGTGCCTGGCCTTCGTCGGCATGGAGGCCGCCCACGGCCCGCTGACCGATCTCTTCGACCGCTTCGACACCCTGGCCGACGCCCGCGAGGCCTTCCTCCTCGCCAGCGGCGGCTGAACGCGCCCAAGGTATCCATGCCCCACCAGACCTACTGGCAGTCGCTCGACTACCCCGCCATCGTCGCCGACCACCCGATCGGCGACGACTTCACGCGCTTCGCCACCACCACCACCCGCGACGAACTGCGCTGGCGACAGAACCGCCTGTTCCTGCGCTGCGTCGTGCGCGCGTGGAAGACGCCCTTCTACCAGCGCCTGTGGGGCGCCGCCGGGATCCAGCCCGGCGACATCCGCTCGCTCGACGACCTGCCGCGCCTGCCCAGCTTCGACAAGTCCGACATCATGGCCTCGCTGGAAGCCAGCCCGCCGTTCGGCGATTTCGCAGGCTTCGAGGGCTATCCCGAAGGCCAGCGGCCGCCGGTGATGCTGCACACCACCTCGGGCACCACGGGCTCGCCCCAGGTGTTGCTGTTCGGCCCCAAGAGCCGCGAGGTGCAGAACCTGCTGCTGGCCCGCAACTATCAGTTCCAGGGGCTACGGCCGGACGACGTGGTCCACTCGGTCTACGGCCACGGCATGATCAACGGCGGCCACTATGTGCGCGAGGCCGTCACCCGCTGGACCAGCGCGGTCTTCCTGTCGGCCGGCACCGGGGTCGAGACCCGCTCGGCCCAGCAGGTCGAGGTGATGAAGCGGTTCAAGGCCAGCGTGCTGGTCGGCTTCGGCGACTATCTGAAGAAGCTGGCCGACACGGCGCTTGAAATGGGCATCGAACCCGGCCGCGACATCCCCGTGCGGCTGATCTCGGCGCACCTGGGTCGCGAGGACCGGGCGGCGATGGAAAAGGCCTGGGGCGGCGCCAAGTGCTTCGACTGGTACGGCGTGGGCGACACTGGCCTGATCGCCGGCGAAGGCCCCGACCGCGACGGCCTCTATGTGCACGAGGACGCCCACTACCTGGAGGTCTGCGACATCGACACCGGCGCGGCCGTGGCGCCGGGCGAGCTGGGCGACATGGTCGTCACCTGCCTGTTCAAGGACGACCTCTATCCGCTGATCCGCTTCAACACCCACGACGTGACGCGAGCGATCCCCAAGCCCTCGTCGATCGACGTGGTGTTCCAGCGGATCGAGGGGTTCCTCGGGCGGTCGGACAACATGGTCAAGATCCGCGGGATCAACATCTTCCCGCAGGGCGTGGGGGCCATGCTGGAGCACGCGCCGGCCTTCGCGGGCGAGTTCATCTGCCGCGCGCGACGCGACACGACCGGCCGCGACAGCTTCGCCGTGACGGCGGAAACCACGGCGGATACGGCCGAATGGCGCGACATCGCGGCGTTCTACGGCGAAATCCTCAAGCGCAAGATCGGCATCGAGGTCGAGGTCGAACTGGCCCCGAAGGGCGCCACGGCGGGCCTGACCCAGATCGACGTGCGCCAGAAGCCGATCCGTCTGATCGACGAGCGCTACTGAGGTGGCGGACTTTTCCGATCCCATCGTCGCGGCCGGCGTGGCCGGCCTGCCTGGGCTCTACGCGGCCGGGATCAACCCGGTCGACGTCACCGAAGCGTATCTCGCGCGGATCGAGCGCCTGAATCCGGCGATCAACGCCGTGGTCGAACTCGATGCCGCCGGCGCTCGGGCCGAGGCCCGGGCCAGCGCCCGGCGGTGGGCGGCGGGAAAGCCGCTGTCGCCGATCGACGGCGCGCCGATCGCCGTGAAGGCCAACATCGCCGTCGAGGGCCTAGCCCATACCGCCGGGATCAAGGCCTACGCCCGCAACATCGCGCCGGCCGATGCGGCCTGCGTGGCGCGCCTGCGGGCCGCCGGAGCGGTGATCCTCGGAACCCTGAACATGCACGAGGCCGCGCTGGGCGCGACCAACGACAACGCCTTTCTGGGTCGCTGCGAGAACCCGCACCGGGCCGGCTTCACGCCGGGCGGATCGTCGGGCGGCTCGGCGGCGGCCGTGGCGGCGGGGCTGTGCGCCGCGGCCCTGGGCACCGACACCATGGGCAGCGTTCGCCTGCCGTCGTCCTATTGCGGCGCGGTCGGCTACAAGCCGGCCCTGGGAGCGATCGCCACCGACGGGGTGACGGCCCTGTCCTGGACGCTGGACCATGTGGGCGTGCACGCCCGCTCGGCGACCGATGCGGCGCTGGTCGCCCAGGCCTGCGGCGTCGAGGAGAGCGCTGCGCTGGACGACAGGCCGCTGGCGGTGCTCGATCTCGACGGGCTGGTCGCGCTGGATCCGGCGGTCGCCGAGGGCTTCGCGCGAACGCTGGACGACCTGGCCCGCGCCGGCTGGCGGCTTGAAAGGCTGCGGATCGACGATCTGGATCTCGGGGCGCTGCGCCGGTCGGGCCTGCTGATCAGCGAGGTCGAGGGCGGCGTCGAGCACCGCCACGCCCTGGCGCTGGACCCGGAAGGCTTCACGCCGCAGCTGCGGTCATTGCTGGCCTGGGGCGCGCGCCAGACGCCCGCCAAGCTGGCCGAGGCCTATCGCCTTCTGACTGAGACGAGACGAAAAATCATAGCCGCGACAGCGCCATACACCGGGATCCTGACACCAACGACGCCGCAGCAGGCCTTCGCCTTCGGCAGCGCGGTTCCGGCTGGCCAGGCCGACCTTACCGCGCTGGGAAACGTGCTGGGCGCGCCGGCCTTCGCCCTGCCCAGCGGCGAGGCTGACGGCCTGCCGCTGTCGCTGCAGGTGATCGGTATGGCCGACGGCCCTACCCAGGCGCTGGCCGCGCGCCTGGCTGAAGCTCTGCCGCCCGCATCCGTTCCCGAGGCCTTCCGATGACCACTTTCGTCGACGGGGCACTGGCCCTCGCCATCGACGGCGACGTCGCCACCCTGGCCTTCGACCGGCCCGCCAAGCGCAACGCCATCGCCCTGGCCATGTGGCTGGCCTTGCCGCAGGCCTGCGCGGCTTTCACGGCCTCCGCCGCCAAGGTGCTGATCGTCACCGGCCGCGGCGGCCATTTCGCCGCCGGCGCCGACATCGGCGAGTTCGAAGCCGTCTATGCCACGCCGCAGAGCGCCGCTGACTACAACGCCGCCGTCGCCGGCGGGGTCGGCGCGATCGCGGGCCTCGAAAAGCCCGTGCTGGCGGCCATCGAGGGCGCCTGCGTCGGCGGCGGCCTGGCGATCGCCCTGGCCTGCGACCTGCGGATCGCCGCGCCGAACGCGCGCCTGGCCATCACCCCGGCCAAGCTGGGCCTGACCTACAGCCTGGAAGACACCAAGCGCCTGGTGGATGCCGTCGGGGCTTCGGCCGCAAGGGACATCCTGTTCACCGGCCGGCTGCTGGGCGCCGAGGAGGCTCTGCGCCTTGGCCTGATCGATGCGATGGAAGTCGACGTTCCCGCCGCCGTGGCGACCAAGGCGGCCGAGATCGCGGCGGCGTCACAGCGCTCGGTGCGGGCGATCAAGGCGACGATCCGGGCCATCCTGGCCGGCGCCGTCGAGGATGACGCGGCCACGCGCGCGGCCTTCGTGGCGTCGGTGTCGGGGCCTGACTTCATCGAAGGACGCTCGGCCTTCCTGCAGAAGCGCAAGGCCGTGTTTCCGGAGCGGTAGAGATCGTGCGTCCTTCGAGGCTCGCCCTCGGGCTCGCACCTCAGGATGAGGATATCATCGCTCTGAAATCCTCATCCTGAGGCGCCCGTGCAGCGGGCCTCGAAGGACGCAAGGCGCTCAGCGCGCCAATTCGACCAGTTCGTACCAGGTCTGCATATAGCCCCCGACGCCCCCCTTCACGAACAGCGGGTCCTCGTCGGCGGTGACCCACATGTCGTAGGTCGGGTGCTCGCCGTCCTTGCTGACCATGCCGCCGTCCTCGCCCAGGAAGCGGAAGTGACGGCAGGCGAAGGTTCCGGCCGGCGTCGTGGCCTCCTCTTCACCGAGATATTCAAGCGTGATGCTGCTCTCGACGATCTGCGGCGGCGTTGCGCCCCGGTGGTCGACCGACGGCAGGAAGATGCGCAGCTTGCGCTTGTGCGGCCCCTTGGCGATGTCCATCACCTTGCAGATGTAGGCGTCGCCGATGATCGGGTGGGTGCCGAAGCCGTCGAAGAAGCCGTTGGTCGGCATCTTCTGCGACAGACGGCCGATCGACGGGCCGTGGCTTTCGCACTCGATGAAGTCCTCGGTGAACCGGAACCAGCCCGAGCCCATGAACCGGTCGCCGACCGTAAGGCGCAGATGCAGGTCCATCGGTCGACCGTGCTCGTCGAGCGAATAGATGGCGTCGCGCAGGACGGTGGGATCCGGCTCGTCGATCTCGCACTGGGCGCGGATCGTCACCTTGCCGTCGGTGTGGCGGGTCATGGTGAAGTGCTCGCGGCCCCGCTCCTGCCCCTCCCGGCCCGGCTTGCGCGAGGTGTAGAGGATCTTGCCGCGGATGGTCCGGTGTTTCATCGCCCCGCCCCTCAGAAAGCCGCCAGGCCGGTGATCGCCCGGCCCAGGATCAGGGCGTGGACGTCGGCCGCGCCTTCATAGGTGTTGACCGTCTCGAGGTTGGCAACGTGACGCATCACGTGGCTGGCGCCGGAGATGCCGGCCCCGCCATGGATGTCGCGGGCCTCGCGGGCGATGATCAGCGCCTTGCCGCAGTTGTTGCGCTTGAGAAGGCTGATGGCTTCCGGAACCCAGTCGCCGGCGTCGAGCCTCCGCCCAAGAGCGAGCGCGCCTTCGAAGCCCAGGGCGATTTCGGTCTGCATGTCGGCCAGCTTCTTCTGGATCAGCTGTCGGGCGGCCAGCGGACGACCGAAGACGACGCGGTCGGCGACATAGGCCGCGCTGGTCTCCAGGCAGAAGCGCGCCGCGCCCATCGCGCCCCAGGCGATGCCGTAGCGGGCCTTGTTCAGGCACGAGAACGGACCGCGCAGGCCCTTCACGTTCGGCAGGATGGCGTCGTCGGCGACCAGGACGTCCTGCAGCACGATCTCGCCGGTGATCGAGGCGCGCAAGCTGAGCTTGTCGTCGATCTTCGGGGTGGTGAAGCCCTCGGTCCCGCGCTCGACCAGGAAGCCGCGGATGTCGCCGTCGAGCTTGGCCCAGACCAACGCGACGTCGGCGATCGGGCTGTTGGTGATCCACATCTTGGCGCCGTTGAGCAGGTAGCCGCCGTCAACCTTGCGGGCCACGGTGCGCATCGAGCCCGGATCCGAGCCGCCGTCGGCTTCGGTGAGGCCAAAGCAGCCGATCAGCTCGCCCCGCGCCATGCCCGGCAGCCACTTGCGCTTCTGCTCTTCCGAGCCGAAGGCGTAGATCGGATACATCACCAGCGAGGACTGCACGCTCATGGCCGAGCGGTAGCCGCTGTCGACGGCCTCGATCTCGGCGGCGGCCAGGCCATAGGCCACGTGGCTGACGCCCGCGCCGCCGTACTCTTCGGGCAGGGTCGAGCCCAGCAGGCCAAGCTGGCCCATCTCGGTCATGATCTGGCGATCGAAACGGCCGTCGGCATAGGCGGAGACCACGCGCGGCAGCAGTTGCTCCTGGGCGTAGTCGCGCGCAGCGTCGCGGATCAGGCGCTCGTCCTCGGTCAGGCGGGCGTCGAGCGCGAGCGGGTCTTTCCAGTCAAAACCGGCGACTTGAGGGGCGGCGTCGAGGGGCATGGAAGGCTAGTCCTCCGGCGGCCGCAAATGACCGCACAGCAATTGATCTGAACTTCCGCCTTTCTAGCCGGGGGCCCCGCGCCTACCCCGGTCGCCGCTGGATTTGACCGGGAGGCGATTAGGTTGATGGGCCAAGTGGGCGGAAGAACGCTCGTCGAGAAGGTGATCGCCAAGGCCGCGGGCCTGCCGGACGTGCGCGCCGGCGACCTCGTCACGGCCAAGGTCGATCTGGCCTTCGCGCACGACAGCAGCGGCCCGCGCCGCTGGCGTCCGCTGCTGGAAGAGCTGGGCGTGGGCCTTTGGGACCCGTCCAAGGTGGCGATCGTCTCGGACCACTACGTGCCGGCCGTCGACGCGGAATCGGCGGCGATCCTGAAGACCACGCGCGACTTCGCCCGCGACTACGGCGTCGCCAACTTCTTCGACATGGTCGGCATCTGCCACCTTGTCCTGCCCGAGCACGGCCTGATCCGTCCGGGCGCCTTCATCGCCGGCGGCGACAGCCACACGCCCACGGCTGGGGCTTTCGGGGCCTATGCGGCCGGATACGGCGCCACCGACATGGCCGCCATCGCCGCGACCGGCGAAACCTGGCTGGCCGTGCCCGAAACGATCCGCGTCGAGTGGAGCGGAAGCTTCGCGCCCGGCGTGACCGCCAAGGACGTCATGCTGTTCCTGTGCCGGGAACTGGGCATGGACAACGCCTTCAAGGCCGTGGAATTCGCCGGCCCCCTCGTTGAGGCGATGCCCATGGCCGAGCGCATGGTGCTGGCCAACATGGCCGCCGAGCTGGGCGCCGAGACCGGCGTCGTGGCGCCCGACGCCGTCACCTTCGCCTATCTCGCGGCGCGCGGCGCGCCGGTGACCGACGAGAACGCGGCTCTCGCCCTGCACTCGGACACCGACGCGACCTACGCCGCCGTCCACCGCTTCGACGCCGCCGATCTGGTTCCGCAGATCGCCGCCCCGCACTCGCCGGCCAACACCCGCGACGCGACCGACTTCGCCGACGTTCGCATCGACCAAGCTTATATCGGCGCCTGCGTGGGCGCGAAGATCGAGGACCTGCGGATGGCCGCCGACGTGCTGAAAGGCCGGCGCGTGGCCCCGGGCGTGCGCCTGCTGGTGGCCCCGGGTTCGGCCCGCACGGCGGAGCTGGCCGCGCGCGAGGGCGTGATGGAGACCCTGCTCGCGGCCGGAGCGGTGCTGATGCCGTCGGGCTGCGGCGCCTGCGCGGGCATGGGCGCGGGGATCCTCGCCGAGGGCGAAACCTGCATCTCGTCGACCAACCGCAACTTCCAGGGCCGCATGGGCCATGCGGGGGCCAAGGTCTATCTCGGCTCGCCCTACGCCGTGGCCGCCGCGGCCGCGGCCGGCCGGATCGTCGATCCCCGCCCCTTCCTGACGGGAGCCGCCTGATGTCCCGCGCTTTCGTCTTCGGCGACGCTGTCGACACCGACCTGCTCGCCCCCGGCAACCTGATGAAGCTGCCGCCCGCGCAGCTGGCGCAGCATTGCCTGCGGGCCATCGCGCCGGACTTCGCGTCCACGGTTCAGCCCGGCGACGTGGTGTTCGCCGGCGCCAATTTCGGCCTCGGCTCGTCGCGCGAGCAGGCGGCCGTCTCCCTTCGACTTCTTGGCGTCTCGGCGGTGCTGGCGACTTCGTTCGCTCGCATCTTCTACCGCAACGCCATCAACCTCGGCTTGCCGGCCTTCGTGTTTCCCCAGGTCGGCGAGGTGAGCGACGGCGATCGGATCCAGCTGGATCCGGTCGCCGGACGTCTCGAGAACATCACCACGGGCAAGGTCTACGCCCTGACGCCGATCCCGCCGCACCTGATGGCGATGATCGAGGACGGTGGCCTGATCCCGCACCTGAAACGCCGCCTGAAGGGAGCCGCCGCATGAGCCTGCGCGACCGCCTCGCCCAAGACACGCCGCTGCTGGCCCCCGGCGCCTATGACGCCCTCTCGGCCCTGCTGATCGAGCAGGCCGGATTCGAGGCGATCTATCTCTCCGGCGCCTCGATCGCCTACACCCAGCTGGGCCGGCCCGACATCGGCCTAGTGTCGTTCGACCATGTGGCCGACGTGGTGGGCCGCGTGGCCGAGCGTGTGAAGCTGCCGCTGATCGTCGACGGCGACACGGGCTTTGGCAACGCCGTCAACGTGCAGCGCACGGTCCGGATCTTCGAGCGCATGGGCGCCGCAGCCATCCAGTTGGAAGACCAGACCTTCCCCAAGAAGTGCGGCCACCTAGCCGACAAGAGCCTGGTTCCGACCGCCGAGATGGCCGGCAAGATCCGCGCGGCGCTCGACGCCCGGGCCAGCGACCAGACCCTGATCATCGCCCGCACCGACGCCATCGGGGTGGAAGGCTTCGAGGCCGCGCTCGACCGCGCCCACGCCTATGTCGAAGCCGGCGCCGACGTGCTGTTCGTCGAGGCCCCGCGCACGATCGGCGAGATGAGCGCCATCGCTCATGCCTTCGCCGGAAGGGTTCCGCTGCTGGCCAACATGGTCGAGGGCGGCAAGACCCCGCTGCTGGACGTGAATGAGCTGGGCCGCATCGGCTTCAAGCTGGTGATCTCGCCCGGCGCCCTGGTGCGCGCCCTGGTGCCGACGGCCGAGGCGTTCCTCGCCAGCCTCAAGGCCAATGGCGCGACCCGTCCGTTCGCAGAGCGGATGATCGACATGGGCGGCGTGAACGAGCGCATCGGCCTTGCTGATATGGCCGCCACCGGCGCGGTCTACGCCGCCGGGTGAGTCTGGAGGCGTTATCGATGCAGGCCGATCCCAACCTCTACGACCACTGGCCCTATAGGGACCGCCCGAAGATCGTCTGGCCGGACGGCAAGAAGCTGGCCTTCTGGATCGCGCCGAACATCGAATACTATGAGTTCGATCCGCCGAAGAACCCGCAGCGTCCCGGCTGGCCCAAGCCTTCGCCTGACGTCGTGGGCTATTCACAGCGCGACTGGGGCAACCGGGTCGGCCACTGGCGGCTGATGGAGCTGCTCGACAAGTACGGCATGCGCGGCTCGATCTCGCTGTCGGTGGGCCTGCTGGACCACCATCCGGAGATCATCGAGGCCTGCGTGGCGCGGAACTGGGAGTTCTTCAGCCACGGCATCTACAACACCCGCTATTCCTACGGCATGGACGAGGCCCAGGAGCGGGCCGTGATCGAGGACTCGATCCGCTCGGTCGAGGCCGCCACCGGCCAGCGGATCCGCGGCTATCTGGCCCCGGCCCTGACCCACACCGAAAAGACCTTCGACCTCCTGGCCGAAAACGACTTCTGGTACACCTGCGACCTCTTCCAGGACGACCAGCCCCAGCCGGTGAAGACCAAGACCGGCAAGCTGATCTCGATGCCCTATTCGCTCGAGGTCAACGACGTCATCACCTACGGCGCGCTGTCGATGAGCCCCTGGCGCTACGCCGACGTGCTCAAGCGCCACTTCGACCAGCTGCTGGAAGAAGGCGAGAAGTCGGGCACAGTGATGTGCATCCCGCTGCACGCCTATCTGGTCAGCCAGCCGCACCGCATCCGGCCGTTCGAGGACGCCCTGCGCCACATCGCCGGCCACGACGAGGTTTGGATCACCACGGCCCGCGAGATCTCGCAGCACTATCGCGAAAACTACTTCGACCAGACCGTGGCGGACATCGCCGCCCGCGGCCTCGCCACGCCGGGAACGGGGTTCGACAATGCCGCTGCCTGACGAACACCTGATCTATCCGCACCGCTGCTACGGCATGGACCAGGACCGCTACGCCTGGCGGCCGGTCACGCAGCGCACACCGATCGCGCTTCCCGGCGGCGCAGCGGTCACGGCGATGATCGTCGTGCCGATCGAGCATCATCCGCTGAACCCGCCGGGCAAGCCGTTCAAGCACCCCGGCGCCATGGTCACCCCCTATCCAGACCTGCGCCACTACACGACGCGCGACTACGGCAACCGGGTGGGCGTCTACCGCATCCTGGACGCCCTGAAGGCGGCGGGAATGAAGGCGACCTTCCCGATCAACGCCGACCAGTTGGAACGGCTGAAGCCGCTGGTCGAGGCGATCATCGCCGACGGCCACGAGATCGCCGCCTACGGCCTGTCGACCACCCACATCCACTGGGGCGGCCTGGATCGTGAGACGGAAGCTGCCTGGGTGGACGAGGTACGGGCGCGCTTCGACGCGGCGGGCCTTGCGCCCCGCGCCTGGCTCAGCCCCGCCCGCCAGCAGTCTTTCGCGACGCTGGACCTGATCCGCGCCGCCGGCTTCGAAATCTGCCTCGACTGGGAGCAGGACGAGGTTCCGGTGGCGATGAAGACCGACGCTGGCGAAGTGATCGGCCTGCCGCTGTCCAACGAACTCGACGACCGCGCCCTGATGATCGACCGCCGCCAGAGCGAGGACGAGTGGGCGATCCAGGTCCTGGAAGCGGCCGACTACCTCGCTCAGGACGCAGATCGGTTCGGCGGACGGGTGCTGAGCTTCACGCTGACGCCGTATGTGACGGGGCAACCGTTCCGGATCTCGGCCCTGCGGCGGTTGCTGTCGGGGCTAGGCGAGATCGGTGTGAAGGCGATGACGGCGAGCGGGATCGCGCGGCCGTAACCGCCTGCGGCGGCCCCCTCAGTCGCTCCGCGACAGCTCCCCC